>NZ_QRVX01000073.1:0-8132 GCF_003458885.1 Coprococcus sp. AF21-14LB
TCCACCTCACGGTGGACACCCTTGTCATTGGCTGTATCCTTCCCACTACTAGGGCGGATTAGGGACTTTCACCCATTAGCGACGTGCGCCGCAAGGCGCACCAAAAAACGGAAGCTACCTAATTCGATAACTTCCGTTTCATACATACATTACATTGCTCATTCTCTGCATCCCTACGTTGGCATTATCCAAATCAGGTTATCGGTCGAAGGTCATACCTTCCTCTCAGCCTGTCATACAAGCTCCCGTTCATTTTATTGTCTTTATCATTATAAACAAACCATTTTCAAATTGCAAGAAAATTTCAATCTAATATATCTTTCCGTAAATATTTCAAAAATGCAGCAACTACACTGCCTATGCATATTACCATACCAATTGTAATCAGTCCACCATCCAGACTGCCATTAGTTACAAGATCTGCTCCTTCACAATAACCAAATGGGGTGATGTATTTTAAAAACTCCGCAGATTCTGTTATATTTGAAATCAAATTCAAAACATACATCATTGCCGCAATTCCCAGCCCGACACCTGTACTTCCTCTTCGCAAAAATGCTGAAATCCCAAAACAGATTCCCGCCAGTTCCATCTGAAGTAAATAGTATGCCGCGTGTAACAGATTGATTTCTCTCCATGGTATTGCCTCTCCAATCACAGCTATAGAACTTACCGCCAGTATATAAATGATCATATTCATCGCCGTAATCTGAAGCGTAACAGCAATCAGTTTTTCAATCATAATCCGTCTGCGGCTTACCGGATGTGTCAGCAGAATTTCTGCTGTTCTGTCCTTTTCCTCTTTGCTGAGAATACCAACGGCACAAAGTGAGGCATAAAATGCACCTCCCAGTCCTAAAATATTTCCGCATTCAATCGCATAAAAACCAACAAGAGTACCAAAGTTTAATCTATCCATTCCAAAGGCAGCGGTAAAGCTCCCCATAGAAGCAAACACATCATTAAGACCCTCCATTTCTCCCTTCATCTCCGGAAAAAGGAACACACAGACTGTAAGCAGAAGACCAATCGATATCGTCCATATCCAAAAGGAAATCTTCCCCTGCCTTAATTCATGTTTTACAATCGTCATAGGATATCACCAGCCTTTGTGTAATAGTGCATAAATATTTCTTCCAAATCCGGTTCTGTAATAGAAAGATCCGAGATCTGTCCGGCAGATAGTACTTGGAGCAGACGGTTCATATCACCACTGTATAGAAAGCTGACAGAATCCTTCATACTCTTTTTATCACGAATCCCCTCAAGCGCATCTAACTTTACGTTTCCATGCACCACGATACGTTTCGTACTTGTTTTGGATAACGCTTCCACACTGTCGCACGCAATTACACTGCCATCCCGGATAATCGCGGCCCGGGTACAGTTCCGTTGGATTTCTGAAAGGATGTGGCTGGATAAAAAAACAGTTGTCCCCTCTTCATTTCTTTCTCTCAGAATATCAAAAAACTCCTTCTGCATCAGCGGATCCAGTCCCCCGGTCGGCTCATCCAGGATCAGTAATTCCGGTCTATGCTGCAAAGCACATACAATAGCAACCTTTTTTCGATTTCCAAAAGATAACTCATCTACCTTTCGTGTCTCATCAAGATGCAATCGTTCGCAAAGGATTTTTGCATCCCCGGTACAATTCATTTTTCGCAGATCTGCCGACAGCTTCAGCATATCTTTTACTCTCATCCCCGGATAAAATACAGCTTCAGCCGGGAGATAACCAACCTTCTGTAAAATATTTTCCTTTTCCTTCACAATATTTAATCCGAATATCTGTGCCGTACCGCTTGTCGGTGTTATTAATCCCAATAGTGTTCGGATTGTTGTTGATTTCCCGGCTCCATTTGGTCCGATAAATCCAAAAAATTCGCCTGCCTGTACTGTCAGATTAAGATTTTCAATTCCTTTTGCTTTGCCATAATATTTTGTAAGGTTCACTGTTTTGATTGCATCCATAGCCTTGCTCCTTCCGCAGACAACTCCCTGCCCAAAACTTTATCAGCCCGGTCAAATCTTTCCTAACGGATATGTCCTTAAATTATGCCAATGAAATCCCGAATTGTTCTGCCCATGCCTTTAGTTCTTCTTCGCTTGCATCCGCAGAGAATCTCTTTCCTTCTTTTAATTCCGCTCCCGGACAGGAATCCTCCAATTCTTTATTTGTGTTCCCCATACCACTGCTGCCTGAAGTTGCCAACGGAATAATTGTCTTTCCCTTCAGATCATATTGCTCCAAAAACGTGTTCATAATGGTCGGGGCAACATACCACCAAATAGGAAAAGCTATGAAAATAACCGAATACTGATCGATTTTATCCACCTTATTTGCAACTGCAGGCCGGAATGACTTATCATTCATTTCCACACTGCTGCGGCTATTTTTATCTCTCCAGTCTAAATCGGCATCTGTGTATGGAATTTCCGGCTGAATCTCATGTAAATCCGCTCCGATAGACACTGCAAGCCGCTTCGCCAGTTTTGCTGTTACACCACTGGCACTGAAATACGCTACTAATACCTTACTCATAATCAATCCCTTTCCTTTCCAAAAAATCATATTTTATCTCTGTACTTTACCATAGAATATCATAAATCTGTGGCAAATGCACTCTCTACTTTTTCTTAACCGGAAGCCAGATTTCACAATAATAGTTTTCGTCCTGCGCTCCCTTCGAATATTTCGATGGATCATCATAATATTCTACACAATACCCTGCAGCAAATTCATATTCTTTAAGCGCTGGGAGCCATTCTGTAAAAATCTTTGTGTTCACATCCTGCAATGCATACGGCAAAGCACCTTTGCAAGGGAATACCGCCCATGTAAACTCCGGAATCGTCTTCACTGTAAAGCCTTCCGGAACCTCCTTGACCGGATTATATGGATCTGCAATGAGATACTCAAAAGTATCATGCCCCATGTTCAGGTCAATGTTGATTCCATATACCCCATAACCGTTTTTCCTTTTCCCGCCTGATAATGTTCCTGCCAGAACTGCGGTACTACATCCTTTGCACCTTCATAAGAAAATTCTCTTGCATTTGCAATTACGGTAAAAGCTTCTTTTTTTACAATTCTGTAATCCATGATATATCCTCCTTCTAATGACAGTTTTACCTTCAGCGGTGCAAAAGATTTCAGCATGACCTGTCCTTTTCTGGCTGCTGTCGGTGTCACACCATGAAACCTTGTAAACGCTCGTGTAAAACTATCCGGAGAATCATATCCATATTTCATTGCAATATCTATAATCTTCTCTTTACCCGTAGCCAGATCATTTCCAGCTAGTGCAAGTCTGCGGTTCCTGATATATTCCATAAGCGTAAATCCGCAAAGCATCGCAAATCCTTTCTGAAAATAAAAGGAAGAAATATTGATATTTTCTGAAATTCTGTCTGCGGTCAACTCCTCTGTGATATGTTCCTCGATATACTGAATCGCTTTACTTATTGCATCCACCCAATCCATGCTTATTTCACCTCTTTCGCTTCGCTGTTCCTATATCCTATCAGTTCGGAGAATCATTTTCCCGACTATTCTTGCCTAAATTTGTTCTTCAAGATTCCATGCAAATTGCCGTCTCCCATTCTTCTCTCAATTGTCGGATGGACTGTTGCCTTCCATTTCTGTCAGCACTTACAGCTTTTGCTACAACCTCAAAAAGTTTGTCGCTGAGCTGCCACCTGTCCCGATTACGGTTATACTCGCCGAAGAGAGCAAAGGCTGTTGCACCCACCGTATAAACATTCGTGATTTCATCTATAACTGCGCCAACTTCATATTCTTCGGGCGACTGAAAAAGTGAACTGCCCCACATTCGTCCCATATCAAAGATAACATATTCAATCAAGTTCTCATGCTGTAGTTCACTATATACAGGCAAAGTTGCTTTCCGTCTTGCAATAGCATCTGCGGGATTACCGTTATACCGCTCGGTAGGAGCACCTGCAAATTTGATAAAATAACGCTGGCCGTCCTTTTCTGTTCCGAAACAGATATTTCCGGAATCCTGATCATCATAAACCTTGAACACCGTGCCATACCCTATCAGAAAATTATCTCAAATCAATTCGATATATACATTTTTCCATTTCACCATCTTCAAGCCGCATATCATTATCTTCTGGCAATTCAGCAGTCTCAATAAGATGACATCCCAAATATTCACAAGTCCTTTTTGACGCATAGTTATCAGGATTGCAGGTAATGATGAGATAATCCATATTATGCTTTTTCGCTAATCCAAATAATAGTAAGCATGCTTTTCCAGCATAATGGTGGCCCCTGTACTCTTCATATATGCGATATCCGATATTACCACCATAATATGTATTTAAATTATGGCCAACCCTCAAATCACAAACTCCCATCTCTCGCCCCTGCTTATCGCAAATAGCAAAATGATATGCAGGAAGCCACTCTTTCTCAACATTACCATCTACTGTTTTTTGCAAACACAATTGGATTTCATCATTTACTAAAAAGCTCGTATCCAAAAACATCGTTTACCTCCAAAATTAGATTTGTCTTAGTTCCTCTCTGCAAGTTCTGTAACTTCAAGACGGAATGCCACGCTGTTTTTTCGGCGGGTAATAAGTCCTCGACATTTGAGAGAGAAATCCCCCATCGCACAAAGCTACGCTTTATACGATGGGGATCTCTTCTCCCCTTGGAATAGAACTGCTATGTCGGTACAACCAAAAGGAAAATCAGTTTCTTTTCAAATCATATTCTAAATACCGATCCTTTTCGGTATCAACAAAACTTTCTATTATCCATTTTGCATCCGAACATCCCATATTGAAATAAAAAGAGATTGTATCGGAAGATGGAATTGCTGAAATAAATATTTTATTCGCTCCCATATTTTCGGCAGAGAGAGACATTTGTTTGAATAATTTTCTCCCAACACCTTTTCGTTTCCACTCATCATCTACAAAAAGCATTGTTAAGTTTGCGTATTTTTCTGCTGTGCCCTGTAAGATACCATCTATACAAGAAAAACCAACAATTTGATCATTGCAGAAAGCTCCAGCAGCAAAACCACCTCTATTCATTTGTTGACATAAGTATTGGGGTATCCATATCTTCTTCTCTTGACTCCACTCACGAATTTCGTAAGTTTTTATCAGTTCATAACAACCTCGCTTTTTATCCATTTGTTAGATATAATCTGTTTATGTTGGAACTGTTCTAACATTTCAGGATATATATCCGAAGGGGTTAGAAGTCTAATTCTTATATTATCAGTCATCTTTTATAATCTCCTATCAGATCTTGTTTCCCTCTTCTAACACTTCATTTTCTATTATTCCACCATTATTGATAATAGATTTAGCTAATCGGCTGCCGATTATTCAAAAGAGATTACCTGTTGCTCTGCATCTACATGCGCATTTACTCCAAACGGAATAATACATCTGGGAGTCGCATGTCCGATATTGATATTGTACAATATCGGGAGTTCTGGTTTGTCGATAATCTTTACCAGCAGGTCGCAGTACTCAGTGGAATAGGTTTCGTCTATAGGTTTTCCGACCAATACTCCGGATATCACATCAAAAAGCCCATATTCCTTCAGTGCATGCAGCATTTTCTCATACATCTCCGGTGTCGGCTTTTCTTCGCTGGTTTCAAGCAGCAGTATTCTTCCTTTCCAATCATCTAAAGAAGGAAAAAGCCCATATTTCTCACATAAAGAAATACTGTCTTCATATCGGTCATTATTAAAAATGTCATATATGGAATCTATACAGCCACCCAGTATTTTTCCCGAAAAGGCAAACGGTCCCTGCAGCAGTTTATACCCGTTATTCTTATGGCTAATCCTCGGAACTCCGATCTGGCTTTCATCAAAGCTTGTTCTTTCCTCGTACCAGACATTACTTGGACATATTTCTCTTATCGTTCCTGTGCGGAGCAATTCTTCAAAATACTTTTTGCTGTATGGCAGCATATCGTTGTCAAGCTCACACAGATCCGCAAGAAAGGACTGCCCGTAAAATGTTTTCAACCCCAGCTTGTGCAGCATAAAATGGTTTATGGTCGTGTCGGAAAATCCCAGAAATATTTTTTCGCATATCACCTTTTTCAGTCTGTCATCTTGGAATAAAAACGGAAGCAGGCGATAGGTATCATCACCACCGATAGCACATAGGATTATATCTACTTCAGGATCAGCAAATGCTTCGACCAGATCCGAAGCTCTATCCTCGGGATGCTCTTTGATATAGTCAATTCCCTTTAGCGTATGCGATGAGTATTTTACCTTTAGCCCCATTGACTTTAGGCGATCTTCCCCTATACGGAGTTCATGTGCTACGAATGGTTCACCGATGATGCCGCTGGATAAACTCACAATTTCAACTGTTTTCACCATGTTATCATTTTCTCCCAAATAAATACTTTCCTTTCCCTTTTCCTTTCATCGAATAAATCAACCCTGCTTCCAGCATTCTTTTTATCAAAGCTGAGGCCGGAGAAGCTGTTATGGAAAGTATCTTCATCACTTCAGTTCGCCCAAAAAATCTGTCATATCCATATTCTTTGAACAATTCTTGAATATGCTGTTTTGTTTTATTACTGATATTATCCGGTATTTCTATATACTCTTTTTCTGTCTCAATGTCCTGTTTTTTGTTTTGAATGTCCTGTTTTTGTTCTTGAATGTCCTGTTTTTGATTCTCCCATCTGACATGCATGTATCGGTTCTTTAATTCATTTGATTCTCCCAGTAACAGATTTCTTAAAAACAATTCAAGATATTCCGTGGTTTCCCTGATACCTTTTGACAGATCAGTATAGTTTGCTCTTACAAGCGAATTTCTAAAAAACCATGCATTCTCGGCAAAGATATCATTGGTCACATCAAATCCCATAGACCTTAGATATTTGATAAAAAAAACCGCTGTTGTCCTTGTATTTCCTTCTCCGAAAGCATGTATCTGCCATAGGCTTGAAACAAATTTTGCCAGATGCGAAATGATTGATGAAATACTGTTCAATGGATATTCATATTCTTTTTCCGTACGAATATCATATTCCAGCATTTCTTTTAATTCCAATGCATTACCATAATGAACGGATTCTCCGTCCAATACCCACTCCTTTTTTGAAATGTTATAATCTCTCACCTTTCCAGCATGTGAAAATATTCCCTCAAACAGTCTCCTGTGAATTCCAATGTACTGAGGAACTGAAAAGGTAAAAGCTCTTTCTGAAAGAATATTTGCGATTCGTGCAGACACAATATCCGCTTCTTTTGTTCTGTCTGTATCCCGTTCTTTCAACTCTTCATAATAGTTTTCAATAAGCTTACCGGCTTCCGTTATTGATATTTCGCCTTCAATATTCTTTCTCGCAGTATTTCTCAGATAGTCCGAGGTTTCGAGCCCGTCTACAGCCTGCAACCCCATAGCAGTATACCAGGCATACCCCAGTTCACGTTTGCTTGGTTCAGACTGCCTTATATACTCCTCAAAAGGATCTTTCTTTATATCATCCATCCGATTTACCACCTTTCGAATCTTTGATTCTATAATAATCCTCCATCTTCACATTCAATTTCACATAGGAATCTTCTTTTCGGTTGCCACGCGCTCAAGGAGCGCGATACTCTCCACATGGCTCGATAGGTCCGGATCGATGTCGGTCATCGGGAACCTATCCAGTCTAATATGGTATGTACCAAAATATCTCCGTTGGTTTGCGGAAACATATCTACAAATTCTGTATCAAAAATATCTTGATACATTCTGCTATCCATGTCGCAGCTTGAACCTTGTTTATCCACGGAAAAGTTCAGCTTTTTTATTCGTTTCTACTATTATAGTGATTCCAACATAAAAGTCAAATTCTGTGAGGAACCGCCATCACTTCAATCTTGTCCGTTCTTCCTACAAAAACAGGTCAACGGCTATTTTTCGTCCTAACTGATGTTCAGTTTTCCATGCACTCGACCTTATCATACCTGAAAATCCAGCATTGAAAGGAAGAACTGATCCTATTACTTCTTCGCATTCTCTTCCAGTTCCAGCATGTACTTATCAAAATCAGACATAAATAATCTATCCTGAATAACACGATATTTTTCAAATTCAGTCTCGGCCTTTGCTTG
>NZ_QRVX01000074.1:0-8069 GCF_003458885.1 Coprococcus sp. AF21-14LB
ATTTAACGAAAAATTATTATGGCTTAAAATTAAACGATTATATTCAGAATCCTCTGGTAATACAATGTGCAGATAAATATAGAGTAAGAGAATATATCGAAAAATGTGGGTATTCACATCTTTTGAATGAATTATTAGGAGTATATGAACATGCGAAAGATATTGACTGGAATAGTTTACCAGAAAAGTTTGTTTTAAAGTGGAATTTTGGAGCAGGAATGAATATTTTGTGTGAAAACAAAGAGAATTTAAATATTACTCAAACAGTCAAACAGCTTAATAAGTGGGAAAAATTAAAATATTGGCTACCGTATTCCGAAATGCAATATAAAAATACTCCCAAAAGAATTATATGTGAAAAATATTTGGATAATACAGATGAATTAGGAGTGATTCCAGATTATAAAGTGTATTGCTTTCATGGAGAACCGTTAGCTATTTTAGTTATGCACGATAGAGGTCATGAAATGAAAACAGAATTTTTCGACATTAATTGGAATTCATTGGAAAATACGAATAAATATAAAGAAGTAAAAGAGCCAACAAAGGAACCTAGTTGTTTGAAGGAAATGCTTGAAGCATCAAGGAGCTTTTCAACCCCATTTCCATTTGTAAGATGTGATTTTTATATTATTTCTGGTAAATTATATTTTGGAGAATTGACATTTACTCCAGCTGGTGGCTTGTATGTTTCGCAAACAAAGATTAATGGGAAAGGAATGGAAGAATATTTACATATACCAAGTGAATAAATATTGGGGAGGTGTGGAAAATGAAAAAATACGTTTTATGGACAGGTGGATGGGATTCAACTTATAGAATGGTTGAATTGTCTCGTAGGGATGATATAGAAATATATCCGATATATATTAGAGATCATACCAGGCCAAGTCTACAAATTGAAATAAATACTGTAGAAAAATTATATAAACAGTTAGTAGAAGATAAAAGAACGAAAGCTAAAATAAATCCACTTACATATATAGAAGATTGTGATATACCAGAAAATATTGAAATAACAACGGCGTATCAAAGAATTAAGGAAAAAATTAAAATTGGTTCACAATATGAGTATATTGCAAGACTAGCTATATCATATCCTGGAATTGAATTAGGAATTGAAAAGCCAAATGGAGAATTTAGTGGATGCGTTGAAGTTATTAATCAGTTTGGGAGATTAAAGGAGTGTGATGGGGGGTATGTTTTAGATTTAGAAAAATCATCTAAGGATTGTAATATGCTATTTGAAAATGTAGCTTTTCCAATCATTAATCTTACAGAAATAGAAATGTTAGAAAATATTAAAAATTGGGGATATATAGAATTCATGAAAGGAATTCATTTTTGTTATACACCTCATAGAAATTATCCATGTGGTATTTGCAGACCTTGTCAACAAAAAATGGAATGTGGAATGGAAATGTTACTTCCTAAACGAGCACAAATTAGATACAAAATATATTCCTGGCGAGTTGCTAATGGAGGAATTTTGAGCAGAATTATTTGGAAATTAACGAATATATTTAGCTAATTACGAAGTGAAAAATAACAAGTAAAATGGAGAAGATATAAATGAAAATTACCGTAGCCGGTACGGGATATGTAGGTTTATCCCTTGCCGTTTTATTATCACAGCATCATCAAGTTACAGCCGTGGACATTGTCCCAGAGAAGGTAGACTTGATCAATCACAAAAAATCACCGATTCAGGATGATTACATAGAAGACTATTTAGCAAATAAGCCGCTCAATCTGACTGCCACGTTGGATGCTGAAGCGGCTTATTCAAATGCAGATTTTGTTATCATTGCTGCACCAACTAATTATGATAGTCAGAAGAACTTTTTTGATACAAGTGCAGTGGAATCAGTAATTAAACAAGTATTACAGTATAATCCGGATGCGATTATGGTAATCAAATCAACCATTCCGGTTGGATATACGGAAAGTGTTCGGGAGAAGTTCCGAACAGCCAATATTCTTTTCAGTCCGGAATTTTTAAGAGAATCGAAAGCATTATATGATAACTTATATCCTTCAAGAATTATCGTGGGTACAGACCTGGAGGATGAACGCCTTGTGCAAGCAGCGCAGACATTTGCAGAGTTATTGCAGGAGGGTGCAATTAAAGAAAATATTGATACATTGTTTATGGGATTTACAGAGGCCGAAGCAGTGAAGTTGTTTGCGAACACTTATCTTGCTCTTCGTGTCTCTTATTTTAATGAGTTAGATACTTATGCGGAAATGAAAGGATTAAATACACAGCAGATCATCAATGGTGTTTGTCTCGATCCGCGTATTGGAACGCATTATAATAATCCATCCTTTGGCTATGGCGGTTATTGTCTGCCGAAAGATACGAAACAGCTGCTGGCAAATTATGCGGAAGTGCCGCAGAATATGATGACTGCAATTGTAGAATCAAATCGCACAAGAAAAGATTTTATTGCAGACCGAGTGCTCGCTATGGCAGGATATTACGACTATTTTAATCGGGGAGATTTTTCAGCAGATCAGGAGAAAGAATGTGTAATTGGTGTTTATCGTCTTACAATGAAATCTAACTCAGATAACTTCCGTCAATCTTCTATCCAGGGAGTGATGAAGCGAATCAAGGCGAAAGGGGCAACAGTGATTGTGTATGAACCAACGCTAGAAGACGGAAGTACATTTTTCGGAAGCAAAGTTGTAAATGATCTGGATGAATTTAAGAAGAGAAGTCAGGCAATCATTGCAAATCGCTATGATAGCTGTCTGAATGATGTTCAGGAGAAGGTTTATACGAGAGATATTTTTCAAAGAGATTAAAGAAAATAATATATTAAATGCGGAGGACAACAACTATGTCATTATTCACAAATAAAACCCTATTAATCACCGGAGGTACCGGTTCATTTGGAAACGCTGTTCTGAACCGTTTTCTTCAGACAGATATCGGCGAGATCCGTATTTTCTCAAGAGATGAGAAGAAACAGGATGATATGCGCCATGAATTTCAGGCGAAGATGCCGGAAGCAGCTGAAAAGATTAAGTTCTATATCGGAGATGTCCGCGACTTGCAGTCTGTAAAGAATGCAATGCATGGAGTCGATTATATTTTCCACGCAGCAGCACTGAAGCAGGTTCCGTCTTGTGAATTTTTCCCGATTGAAGCAGTGAAGACGAATGTGCTTGGAACAGAGAATGTTCTGACAGCAGCTATTGATGAAGGCGTGGAGACAGTGATCTGCCTTTCTACAGACAAGGCAGCATATCCGGTAAATGCAATGGGAACAAGTAAGGCAATGATGGAGAAGGTTATTGTTGCTAAGAGCCGGACAAGTAAGAAGACAAAAATCTGCTGTACAAGATACGGAAATGTTATGTGCAGCCGTGGTTCAGTGATTCCGCTTTGGATCGATCAGATTCGGGCAGGCAATCCGATTACAATTACAGATGGTTTTATGACACGTTTTATTATGTCACTGGAAGAAGCAGTAGATCTCGTGCTTTTCGCTTTTGAACATGGCGAAGCAGGGGATATTTTAGTGCAAAAAGCGCCGGCATGTACAATCCAGACTCAGGCAGAAGCAGTGTGCGAGTTGTTTGGCGGAGATAAGACCAATATTAAAACGATTGGTATTCGTCATGGCGAAAAGATGTATGAAACACTTTTGACGAATGAAGAGTGTGCAAATGCAGTTGATATGGGAAGATTTTACCGTGTACCGTGCGATAAGCGAGGACTGAATTATGATAAGTATTTCAAAGACGGGGATGTGGAACGAAATACGCTGACAGAATTTAACAGCAATAATACGGAGTTGCTTTCAGTAGAGGAGACGAAAGAGAAGATTGCATCTCTTACATATATTCAGGAAGAACTGGCAAAAAATAATGAATAAATTAATGATTTTAGGAGCAGGCGGTTATGGCCGGACAGTTGCAGATATTGCAGAACAGTCAGGTTATACTGCTTTTTTTCTTGATGATAACAGTCCGGATGCAGTTGGAAAACTGAAAGACTATATCAACTATAAAGACTGTAAAATAATTCCGGCATTTGGTAATAATGAGCTGCGTTTGAAATGGTGCAGACAGCTTGAGGAGAATGGATTTGAGCTTGCGACCTTAATCCATACGACAGCATATGTTAGTCCAAAGGCAATACTTCATCGAGGAGTAGTTATCTTACCTCATGCTGTTGTGAATACAGATGTAGAAGTTCAGATAGGGTGTATTGTGAACATTGGAGCTTTGGTGGATCACGGATGCATTTTAGAAGAGGGAGTGCATATTGCGCCGGGGGCGATCGTGAAGGGAGAGAATAGAATTTCTGTCGGCACGAAGATTGAATCCGGAGAAGTGGTTGCACTGCGTCAGTACCCGATTGCGTAGGGTGGTAAAGTTTCATGAAGAAATAAAATGAAGTGAGTCAGTTTAACTTAGAAGAAGTGAGAGGAAATAATTATGTACGAAAATATCACATGGAAAGAAAATGGGAAATTAAAATTGTTAATCATTGTTGGTACACGGCCGGAAATCATCCGTTTGTCAGCAGTTATTAATAAATGCCGAAACTATTTTGATACGATTCTTGCACACACAGGACAGAATTATGATTATAATTTGAACGGTGTATTTTTTAAAGATTTAGGATTGGAAGATCCGGAAGTTTATATGGAAGCAGTTGGAAATGATCTCGGTGAAACAATGGGAAATATTATTGCAAAATCATATCAGCTAATGGCTGCGATTAAGCCGGATGCAGTTTTGGTGTTGGGTGATACAAATAGCTGTCTTAGTGTGATTGGGGCAAAACGTCTTCATATTCCGATTTTCCACATGGAGGCAGGAAACCGTTGTAAAGATGAATGTCTTCCGGAAGAAACGAACCGAAGAATTGTTGATATTATTTCTGATGTAAATCTCGCATACAGTGAACATGCGCGCCGTTATCTGGCAGATTGTGGACTTCCGAAGGAACGTACTTATGTAACGGGATCTCCAATGGCAGAAGTGCTTCACAATAATTTGTCACAGATTGAGGCATCTGATATTCATAGCCGTCTTGGTCTTGAAAAAGGGAAATATATTTTGCTTTCCGCACACCGGGAAGAAAATATTGATACAGAGAAAAACTTTGTGTCATTATTTACTGCAATTAATGCGATGGCAGAAAAATATGATATGCCAATTTTATATTCATGCCATCCGCGTAGTCGAAAACGATTGGAAACATCCGGATTTCAGTTGGATTCCCGCGTAATTCAGCACGAACCGCTTGGATTTCATGATTATAACTGTTTGCAGATGAATGCATTTGCGGTGGTATCTGATTCAGGAACCTTACCGGAGGAAAGCTCATTTTTTACATCAGTAGGGCATCCATTTCCGGCTGTATGTATCCGTACATCAACAGAACGTCCGGAAGCTCTTGATAAGGCATGCTTTATTTTATCCGGAATTGATGAGCATGGACTTCTGCAGTCAGTAGATACTGCGGTAGAATTAAACCGTACAGCAGATCATGGAATTCCTGTTCCGGATTATGTAGAAGAAAATGTCAGTACAAAAGTTATAAAAATTATTCAGAGCTATACCGGTGTTGTTAATAAAATGGTGTGGAGAAAGAAGTAATCGGGCAAAAGCTGAAAAGAGCACATAAATTTCGGAGGCAAAAGAGAAGAATGAAGATATTAGTGACAGGAGCGAAAGGATTTGTGGGGAAAAATCTTGTCGCAAACTTAAACAATATAAAAAGATGGTAAAAACCGCACACGGACATTGAAACTTGAGGAAATATTTGAATATGATATTGATACAAATCCGGAATTATTAAATGAGTTCTGTGCAAAAGCAGACTTTGTATTTAATCTTGCAGGCGTAAACCGCCCGAAAGATAATTCTGAGTTTATGGATGGAAATTTTGGCTTTGCGTCTGTTTTGTTGGATACATTAAAGGCTCACAAAAATAATTGTCCTGTGATGCTTGCAAGTTCGATTCAGGCGACTCTCATCGGCAGATATGGAACATCTGATTATGGAAAGTCGAAACTGGCCGGAGAGGAATTATTTTTCAAATATGGAGAGGAAACGGGAGCTTCGGTACTTGTATATCGTTTTCCTAATCTCTTTGGAAAATGGTGCCGACCGAATTACAACAGTGCAGTAGCTACATTTTGCAATAATATAGCAAATGATCTGCCGGTTACGGTAAATGACCGTAAGACAGAGTTGGAATTATTGTATATTGATGATCTTGTTGAGGAAATGCTGGATGCGTTGGAAGGACAGGCACACCGCTGTGATTATGATGGATTGCTTCCGGTACCGAGTGAAAATGGACGTTATGCATATGCTCCGGTAACTCATAAAGCTACATTGGGAGAGATTGTAGATTTTTTGGAAACTTTTCAGAAGCAGCCAGAGACATTGATTATGCCGGAGATTCCGTCGGGATCATTTGCCAAGAAGTTGTATTCCACCTATTTATCATATCTTCCGAAGGAAAAGGTAAGCTTTCCGTTGAAAATGAATGTGGATGAAAGAGGAAGTTTTACCGAGTTGATAAAGACAGAAAAATGTGGACAAGTTTCTATTAATATCAGCCGTCCGGGGATAACAAAGGGGCAGCACTGGCATAATACAAAATGGGAACTGTTTATTGTTGTTGCAGGACACGGATTAATTCAACAACGTAATTTGAACACAGGCGAAGTGATAGAATTTGAAGTGAATGGAGCGCAAATGGAAGCGGTTCATATGCTTCCGGGATGGACACACAATATCATCAATTTAAGTGATACTGAAAATCTTGTGACAGTTATGACATGTAATGAATTATTTGATTCAGAACATCCGGATACATTTTTTGAGGCTGTGTAAAGCTGTATTTTAGGCATTTTATACAAAGTGCATTTTTAGTATTTTCGTCAATAGCATTTCTCATGCACCCATGCTAAACTAAAGCAATATAAAATTCCTCTGTAAAATGGAGGAAGCGATATGAAGAAATTAAATGAACTGACGATAAAAGACAACTGGATGTTTGGAGCGGTCATGCTTCAAGATGATAATTGCAGGCAATTTTTAGAACGGCTGCTTGGTTTTCAGATTGAATCTCTTACGATTGATTTGGAGAAAAATATTATTTACCATCCGGAATATAAGGGAATCCGTCTGGATGTGATTGCGAACGATGCAGATCGGACGCGCTATAATCTGGAGATGCAGGTTTTATCCAAAGATTCTTTGCCGAGACGCGTGCGATATTACTCAAGTGAAATGGATATGGATTTATTAATCAGCGGAACAGCCTATGAGCAACTTCCGGAATCTTATGTGATTTTTATCTGCGATTTTGATCCATTTAGACAGAAGAAGTATTGCTATCGTTTTCAGATGCGTACACAAGAGGGTTTAGAAATGCAAGATGGAAGTCATGCAATCTTTCTTAGCACAATGGGGCAGGATGCAGACAATGTTCCGGAAGCGCTTGTGAAGTTCTTGAAGTTTGTGAAAGCGAATCCGGAAGAGAGTCAGAAGGACTTTGGAGATTCCTATGTGGAGAAATTGCAGCGAGACATTCAGAAGATAAAAGTCAGCAGAGAAATGGGGCAGCGTTATATGATGTTTGATGAATTAATAGCAGAAGAAAAAGAAGAAAGCAGAAAAGAAGGCATACTTCTTGGAGAAGAGTCAAAATTAAAAAAATTGATTCAGAAGAAACTTGTGAAAGGTTTAAGTATTCCTGAGATTGCAGAGCATTTAGAAGAAGATGAGGAAACAGTCCGAAAGTATATTGAGGAGATCGGAACAGGAAACGAATTATAATTATCACGCGGCAAGTCTGCCGCCGTATCATCAAATCGTACAAATAGAACTTGAATAAAGTTTTGTCATGAAAAGTAAAAAGTTCAATATTCCTGATTCGGGAAATATAATTCAGCAAAATGTAATTTTAAAACAGAGGAATTTTATAATAACATTTATTAGGCGGAAATACTGTTCGTATCGCAGCCAAAAGTGTTTCTGTTTTTTTCTCCAATATATGATGAACAGAACAGCAGTAATTCCCCAGGAAA
>NZ_QRVX01000075.1:0-7830 GCF_003458885.1 Coprococcus sp. AF21-14LB
CATTACCAAAACAGATATGCGAACTCTTATCAAAGATACAAAGCAACTAAAATCAAAACTGAAATAATATAGTACATATCGCTGCAAAAAGAAAAACGGCTACAGTGCCATATTTACTGGGGTTGTAGCCATTTTTTCACCTTATAACTGTCAAAGATGGGATTATAGCATAGGTCCTTCGCAATTTCCAATTTTTCTGACCGGATTCTTGATTGATTCTTGAAGCATCCGAAAAAAAATGATATAACATTGATAGAGAATGAAAAGAATACGGGATTTCCCGATAGAAACCCAAAACAAAAGATTGGAGGCCGACATGGCAAGAACAAATTTATTACAGCAGGCAATACCATATGCTCCATTAAAAATCGCAGCGCTGGAAAGCTGCAGAGATCTTGGTCAAAAAGTCAATGACTATATCGTGCAGTTCCGCCACGAAGAATCTCAGGAATGTCCACAGTCCGCTGCCTTTGCAAATTACCGACTTGACAACTATCTTCTCGATACTGCATGTCCGAGATTTGGTTCCGGCGAAGCGAAGGGTGTGATCAAAGAATCCATTCGCGGAAAAGATCTCTATGTTATGGTGGATGTATGCAACTACAGTCTTACTTATCCTTAAACGGACTTCCGAATCATATGTCTCCGGACGATCACTATCAGGATCTGAAGCGAATCATTTCCGCCGCAACCGGCAAAGCACGGCGTATTAACGTCATTATGCCATTTCTCTATGAGAGCCGTCAGCACAAACGTACTAAGAGAGAATCGCTTGACTGTGCATCTGCATTAGAAGAACTGGTAGACATGGGTGTATCTAACATCGTAACATTCGATGCCCATGATCCGCGTGTACAAAATGCAATCCCGTTAAAAGGATTCGACAGCTTTAACCCGCCATATCAGTTTATGAAAGCGCTTTTCCGTTCTGTTCCGGATCTGAAAGTCGATAAAGATCATCTAATGATCATCAGCCCGGATGAAGGAGCAATGCACCGCGCAGTCTATTTTTCAAACGTACTGAAAGTAGACATGGGTATGTTCTACAAACGTCGAGATTATACGACCGTCATCGGCGGAAAAAATCCTATCGTTGCCCATGAGTTTCTTGGCGATGATGTTGCCGGCAAAGATGTGATCATCCTTGACGACATGATTGCTTCCGGAGAAAGTATGCTGGATGTCGCAAAACAATTAAAAGACCGCCATGCAAAACGTGTCTTTGTCTGCACTACTTTTGGATTATTTACAGAAGGCTTTAAAAAATTCGATGACTATTACGAAAAGGGATATATTGACCGTCTGATTACAACAAATCTGACTTATCTGCCAAAAGAAGCAATGGAAAAACCATATTTTACTGTTGCCGATATGAGTAAATTTCTCGCATTGATCATCGATTCCATGAATCATGACATGCCAATCAGCGCTGTTTTGAATCCGACAGACCGCATTCATGCATTACTCAAGAAATATCATCAGGAATAATTTTATCCAAAAAATACTGCGCGAATCTTTCCCGGACCCGCGCAGTATTTTTTCTTACGGTTTACATCTTTTACAAGGTTCATACCCTTCCCCGATCAATTCTGTTTTACTTTTGGTCACTTCCTGCCAGTTCTCCTTCTGTATCTCAGAAACACTTGTACAATCTAACTTGTGGATTTTCTTTGTATTTGTATTCAAAATGTATGTCATCTCTCCGGTTTCTGAATCCGTCGATTCATTTGCTGTTCCAGTCATTTTTCGGCTGTCGCCCGTTGCATAGTCAATTTCAATACCTGGCTGCACATTATACACATATACATTAAAGGAAATACTTTCGCCCTGATCTTCCACGGATTCTGCTTCCATCTGCACACCGGAAGCCACCAGATCATCACCTTTATAAATCGGTGTAACCCGGTATCGCACATGATGATCTGTTTCTTTGATATAGTCTGCCACCATATTTTCAAATGGAAGCATTCCTTCTACATTCATATAACGCGTCCCGGTAATCAGATTTTTCTCATTGGCATTTTCTGCTGTCAGCTGATAGCCGATCAAATGACATCGATTGTACAAATATCCTCCGTCTACATTCTCGTACTTTTTGTTTACCCAGCCACTTGGCTTTACTTCCGAAATACTTTCCCGCTTCTCCGTAGGCATAAGCTCCTGCCCAATCGTTGCCTCTGCGGTCTGTGCCCTTCCCTGTTTGTCCAACTGACTGTAGATTTCTACCGCTTCCTCTGTCAGCTCGTTTTCTGTAAATTCTGGTTCATTGTTATTGATAGGAACATAAGGTTCCCCGGAATATTCCGGAATTTCTTCGATCGAAATTTCTTCTGTCGGAGTCTCTTCCTGAAATCTGTCTGTACTATACGTTGCCTCGCCTGCACAGGCTGTGAAACATCCAAGCCCCAGTACGCACATCCATATAGCGATTCTTTGTTTCCATACTGCTAACTTCATCTATCTTACCTCTCTTCTGCCTTTTTATCATAAATTTCTTTTCGAATATGCTCATGGGAAGTTCCCGCAAATTCTTCCGCAGTATTCAGCTGCCACCGCTGCAGATCCAGTGGAAAAAACTGATCTGCCGGATAACTCCGATTCCAATGATATAAGATCAGTGTTTCTACATATTCCTCACAAAACCTCTCTGATAACTGCTCCGGCCACGTTTCTACAAGACAGTATTCTCCTTCCCCGGCTCTGTTTAAAAAATCTTCCGCAATCCCTAAAGATGCGTCTGTTTCTTTCAAAAGCGGTTCTGATTCCGGCGCAATCCACAGTCTTGCATCCCCACACATATTTACGATATTCTCTATCACTGCCCGGTCCCGGCTCTGTCTGCGCCGATGGAACATCATTCCCATTTTGTCATCTACACATGCGATCAGTTTCACGCTAGTCACCTCTTTTTCCCTAAATGATATTACAAAAAAGGTATCACAATCTCATCCTTCCTGATGACACTTGCGATACCCTCTCATCAAAGCTGCCTAGGGGACTTGAACCCCCGACCTCCGCCTTACCAAGGCGACGCTCTACCGACTGAGCCAAGGCAGCCTATCCTCTGCAACGCTTATACTATAGCGGACTTTTTCGTCTTTGTCAATAGAAAAGGGGATTTCTCTGACAGAAATCCCCCTGTATTTTTCTTCTTCCCGTTTTTGTTTTACAGAATATCGATGTATTCTCCATTCAATGCTTTGTTCATACTTCTGACTGCACAGAATTTTCCGCACATGGAACAACTGTCTTCCTGTTCCGGGGCTCTGTCATCCCGAATTTTTCTGGCAGTGTCCGGATCAATAGAACATTCCCATTGTTTCTCCCAGTCAAATGTTCTTCTGGCATCTGCCATCTCATCATCAAGATCTCGCGCATGAGGGATTTTCTTTGCAATGTCCGCTGCATGAGCCGCAATCCGGGAGGCAATGATTCCCTGCTTCACATCTTCCAGATTCGGAAGTGCCAGATGTTCTGCCGGAGTTACATAACACAAAAAGGCTGCTCCGGATGCCGCGGCAATTGCACCTCCAATGGCAGATGTAATATGGTCATACCCCGGTGCAATGTCTGTTACGATTGGTCCTAACACATAAAATGGCGCTCCCATACAGATTGTCTGCTGAAGTTTCATATTCGCTGCAATCTGATCCATCGGCATATGTCCCGGTCCTTCTACCATTACCTGTACATCTTTCTCCCATGCCCGTTTCGTCAGTTCTCCCAAACGTACAAGCTCCTCTATCTGACAAACATCGCTTCCATCCGCAAGACATCCCGGACGGCAGGCATCTCCAAGTGAAATCGTCACATCATATTCCCGGCAGATGTCAAGAATTTCATCAAAATACTCATAAAACGGATTTTCTTCCCCTGTCATACTCATCCACGCAAATACTAGTGAACCTCCTCTGGAAACAATATTCATCTTCCGCTTATGCGTCTTAATCTGCTCAATCGTCTTACGGGTAATCCCACAATGCAATGTCACAAAATCTACACCGTCTTCCGCGTGCAGTCGGATAACATCGATAAAGTCTTTGGCAGTTAATGTAGAAAGATCCCTCTGATAATGGATCACACTGTCATAAACAGGAACCGTTCCAATCATAGCCGGACATTCCTTTGTTAGTTTTTGCCGAAATGGCTGTGTATCTCCATGAGAAGACAGATCCATAATTGCTTCTGCTCCCATGTGGACCGCAGCCATTACTTTCTGCATCTCCACATCATAATCTTTGCAATCTCTGGAAACCCCAAGATTGACATTGATTTTTGTGCGCAGCATTGAACCGACTCCATTTGGATCAATGCATTTATGCTTCTTATTTGCACAGATTGCCACCTGACCTTTCGCTACAAGTGCTCTGATCTCTTCTTCCGTGCGATACTCTTTTTCTGCAACTATTTTCATTTCCGGTGTAATGATTCCCTGTTTCGCTGCATCCATCTGTGTTGTATAAGTTCTCATCTGTTTCCTCCTGTTACACGCTATGCTTCTTCACTAAAATATCCATTCAGATTAAAATTATGTTTCATTGGTCCGGAACCTTTTCCAAGATCCAGCATTGCCTCAAGTGCTCCGGAGATATATTCTTTCGCCCGTTTCACAGACAGTTCCATCGAAAATCCTTTTGCCAGATTTGAGGCAATTGCGGAAGACAGAGTACATCCTGTCCCATGTGTATTGGTATTTAAAATCCTTCTTCCTTCAAACCACTGACAAACTCCGTTGGCATACAAAAGATCATTCGCATCATTTACACTATGACCTCCCTTCAGAAGCACTGCACAGCCATAAGTATTTCCAATCTTTTTTGCTGCTGCTTCCATATCGGTCCGATCAGAAATCGTCATTTCTGCCAAAATCTCTGCTTCCGGAATGTTTGGTGTCACAAGTTCTGCTAATGGTAAAAGTTCCTTCGTCAGAACCTCCACCGCATCCGTTTTCATAAGTTTTGAACCACTTGTCGCAACCATAACCGGATCAATCACAATATGTTCCGCCTTGTAAAATCTCAACCTCTCTGCAATAACTTGAATAAGTTTTGCGCTGGAAAGCATTCCAATCTTAACTGCGTCCGGATAAATATCTTCAAAGACCGCATCTATCTGCTGTTTTAAAAATTCCGGAGAAGCTCCTGAATCCCCTGCACGCCGGTTGTATTCTGCGCTGTCAATGCCGTAATGGCACACATTCCATAAACACCGTTCATTGTCATTGTTTTCATATCTGCCTGGATTCCTGCACCTCCACTGGAATCGCTTCCGGCTATTGATAATGCTGTTTTCATAAGCCCACCTCAATTTTCTCCCGGAGTATTTTCGCCGCTTGAGCCGGATCATCCGCCTTCATAATTGCCGATACGACACAGATCCCTGCAATCGGAATACCCTTTAACACATCCAGATTATCTGCATTTAATCCGCCGATTGCATTTACCGGAATGGGAACTGCTTTACAAATATCTGTAAGCATCTTTGTTGACGTTAATATTGTCTTCACCTTTGTAGTTGTCGGATAAATTGCTCCAACTCCGAGATAATCTGCCCCCTCTTTCCATGCCTCCACTGCCTGTTCCACTGTTTTTGCCGTAGCGCCAATGATCTTATCTTCTCCTAAGATACTTCTTGCAATAGAAACCGGCAAATCACTCTGTCCAAGATGAACTCCATCTGCTTCCACTGCCAGTGCCACATCCAACCGGTCATCAATGATGAGCGGAATATGATACTTTTTTTGTTAATTTCTGCACCTTTTTTGCAAGCGCAATGTACTCTCTCGTTGTTTTTTCTTTTTCGCGAAGCTGAAGGAACGTCGCACCTCCCTTCAAGGCTTCTTCTACTCTGTAAAGAAATTCTTCTTCACAAAATCCTGTGCTGTCTGTGATAAAATAAAGTTTCAAATCAAAGTTTTTCAATCGTTCTCACCTCCACCTTTGCTCTGGAAAGAATCGCTTCTTCACTCCATGTCGATAATTGATCCAGAAGATTTTTCAAAAAACTTCCGGATCCCTGTTCTGTTTCGGATAACTCTCCGCAAATTCCCATAATCATGCAGGCATCTACTGCCGCTTCTGCTGCATCTTCTGACGCAAGACAGGAGGCACAGACTGCCCCGAGCATACATCCAGTTCCGGTAATGTTAGCAAGCTGGGGCGTTCCACAATTTACGACGCACAGCTGCTTTCTGTCTGCAACAAGATCTTTCGCTCCACTTGCCAGGATTACCGCATGATATTTCTCAGACAGCGCCATTGCACGTTCTGCCGTTCTATCGATGCAAAGAGCTTTATCCGCATCCACCCCTGAAGAATGGTAATTACTATCATAAAGTGCTGTAATTTCAGAATAATTTCCTTTGATTACCGTCACTGCCTCTTCTGCAAGCAGCTCCATCGCAAAATTCCTTCTCAGCGCTGAACATGCCACACCAACCGCATCCAGAACAACCGGAATCTGATATTCTTTCGCCGTTTTCAGAGAACGTCTCATTGCTTCCATTCGAACATCAGAAATATTCCCAAGATTCAGAAGCAGTGCTCCTGCTGTAGCTGTAATCTCTTCTACTTCTTCCGGATGTTCTGCCATCATTGGCCTTGCTCCCATTGCCAGCACCGCATTTGCACACTGTGTCATTGAAATTGGATTTGTAATACAGTGAATCAATGCCTGTTTTCTTCTAATCATTTGTCGCAGATCTTTCATAATTTACGGATGCTCCCTCCCCTTTTTTACTGCAAAATACACCACTGCTGCCACAGCACAGACGCCAAGTGAAGCATAAGCTAAAAAGGACCATGCGAAAGCCTCCAGGTGGAAAATATCTGCAGCGATTTTTATCACAACAAAGAAAATTGCCCCGAACGCAGCAATCATCACTGCATTTGAAAAAATACTGCTCTTATCGCCATAGCATTTCGCGTCAAGCATCGCCTGGATTCTCGTAAGCATACCATTATCTGCCAGTTTTCTAAGAAATACATAAGCAATGCTGCCTCCGATCAAAGTACCACAAATAAATGAAGGCACATAGAACATCCAGCTCAGTCCTTCTTTGCCCCATAAAAAGGTCATAACCGGGTAAGATACAATGGCTCCGATAATTCCTGTCCCAATGACTTCTCCAAGTACTGCAAATAAAATCTTTCCTTTCGAAATCCGATAGAAAACTCCGGATAGAAATGCGCCAAATACAGCTCCGGTTAATGCAAGCGGCGGAATTCCCATCAATGTCATACGCAAAATTCCGATAAGTGCAGCGCAGAGCAGTGAATACCATGGTCCAAGAAATACAGAACAAACTATATTAATAAAATGCGCCATAGGACACATCCCCTCCACTCTTAAGATTGGTGATATGACCACTCCAAGAGCCACCAGCATCGACAGTACAACCATTTTCAATAATCCTTTTGAACGTTTCATTTTTATTTCCTCTTTTCGTGTTTTGTACGAAGTCTTCACTACTTCGTTCGGTCGAGAATCTATTTTCTCCTCTCACCCCGAAACACGGGTTCCCATCGCAAAACTACAAGACACAAGGCGCTCCCCTTCTATCCGCCCGAAACTTTACGGGAAATTCTCCAGTCACTTCCTTTCCAATCGCAGCAGATTGCGCATCAGCTTCATCCGCTGTATCACAAATCGAGTAGGAGCTAATCATTAATTGATTAGCCGACCTCTCACACCACCTAGCATACCGTTCAGTACTAGGCGGTTCCTTAGTTTTCACAAACTACTAGATAATAGTCAAGCATGGATGTATAACCTAGCTTGGCTATTACTTTCTTTGAAAAGATTTGGTTCAAGACTTTCGCCATTCTCCAG
>NZ_QRVX01000076.1:0-7618 GCF_003458885.1 Coprococcus sp. AF21-14LB
TCACACTATTACAAACAAGTACATATAAAAACATAAAATTTGACATAAAAAATGCAGGTTTTATAAGGCCTGCAAGGTGATTTTCAATGATTCAACTGTCAAACTCCCGAGAATCAATCAAGAATCCGGTCAGAAAAATTGGAAATTGCGAAGGACCTATGCTATAATAAAACCAGTATGCAAACTGGCAGAAAGATCTGCCGCTTATTTTTTATGAAGGAGTAATGTAGATGAAACATACACATACCGTAAGCAGTGTAGAGAATGGGAGCATTGGATGGGAGCTTGGGATAGAGCCGGGGGATGTGCTTCTTAGTATCAACGGTGCTGAGATTGAAGATGTATTTGACTACCAGTATTATACAAATGATGAAGAACTTGTTCTTCTGATCAGAAAACCGGATGGAGAAGAATGGGAGCTTGAGATCGAGAAAGATTTTGATGAGGATTTGGGTTTGGAATTCGACCAGGGGCTGATGGATGAATACAAGTCATGCAGAAATAAATGTATTTTTTGTTTTATTGATCAGATGCCGAAGGGAATGCGGGATACACTTTATTTCAAAGATGATGACTCACGTCTGTCTTTCCTGCAGGGGAATTATATTACACTGACCAATATGAGTGATCATGATATTGAGAGGATTATCGCCTATCATCTGGAGCCGATTAACATTTCGATTCATACAATGAACCCAGAGCTGCGCTGCAGAATGCTTCATAATCGATTTGCCGGAGATGCGCTTAAAAAGTTTCAAAGGCTGTATGAGGGCGGGATTCAGATGAACGGTCAGATTGTGCTGTGCAAAGGCTTTAATGACGGTGAGGAACTTGAGAGAAGTATCCGTGAAATGTCGGCATATGCGCCGCTGCTTCAGAGCGTTTCTGTTGTTCCGGTAGGGCTTACAAAGTATCGGGAAGGTCTGGAACCCCTTGAGTCCTTTACAAAAGAAGATGCGGTTCAGGTGCTTGATACGATCCACCGGTGGCAGAAGAAGCTGTATGAAGAACACGGAATCCATTTTATTCATGCAGGAGATGAATGGTATATTCTTGCCGAGCAGGAAGTTCCGGAGGAAGAGCGGTATGATGGATATCTTCAGCTGGAAAATGGAGTTGGCATGATCAGACTATTGAAGAATGAATTTGCAGAAGCTGAGAGAGAAGAAGGGCGACGAAAGAGAGCGGGAGGTGTCGCTTGCAACAGGAAAACTTGCTTATCCATATCTGAAAGAATTTGCAGAACAGATACAGGAGAAGTTTCCAAAGACAGCGATACATCTTTATTGCATCCGCAATGATTTCTTCGGTGAGAAGATTACCGTGTCCGGTTTGATTACGGGGCAGGATTTAAAAGCACAGCTTGCCGGACAGAAACTTGGGGACAAGCTTTTACTCCCTTGTAATATGCTTAGAAGCGGAGAAGAAGTATTTCTTGATGATATGACAGTCACAGATTTGAAAGATGCTTTACAAGTTGAGATAGATATTGTAAAATCAAGCGGTGCAGATTTGCTGAATGCAATTCTGAATTAGAAGCAGAGTTTAAAATAGCAGTAATAGAAAGTAGATTAACAAGAGGTGAAAAATATGAGTAAGCCAGTGGTAGCCATTGTAGGGCGTCCGAACGTAGGAAAATCCACACTGTTCAACGCTCTGGCAGGCGAAAAAATTTCTATCGTAAAAGATACTCCGGGAGTGACGCGTGACCGGATTTATGCAGATGCGTCATGGCTTGATAAAGAGTTTACATTGATTGATACAGGCGGAATTGAGCCGGACAGCAGCGACATTATTCTGTCCCAGATGAGAGAGCAGGCTCAGATCGCAATTGATACAGCAGATGTTATTCTGTTTTTAGTAGATGTGAAACAGGGATTGGTAGATTCGGACTCGAAAGTTGCAGATATGCTGCGCCGTTCTAAGAAACCGGTAATTCTGGCAGTCAATAAAGTAGACAGTTTCCAGAAATATATGATGGATGTGTATGAATTTTATAATCTTGGTATCGGAGATCCGCATCCGGTTTCAGCGGCATCTATGTTGGGAATTGGAGATCTGCTTGATGAGGTAGTGAAATTCTTCCCGGCAAATGAGCAGGAAGAAGAGGAGGATGAACGTCCGCGAATTGCGATTGTAGGAAAGCCGAATGTAGGAAAATCCTCTATTATCAATAAACTTGTAGGAGAAAACCGCGTCATTGTATCCAATATTGCCGGAACGACTCGGGATGCGATTGATACAGAAATCAAATACCATGGAAGAGAATATGTGTTTATTGATACGGCAGGACTCCGGAAAAAGAACAAGATCAAAGAAGAACTGGAGCGTTACAGCATTATCCGTACAGTAACGGCCGTGGAGCGGGCGGATGTAGTTCTTGTTGTGATCGATGCTGTGGAAGGGGTAACAGAGCAGGATGCAAAGATTGCCGGAATTGCCCATGAAAGAGGAAAAGGCGTTATTATTGTAGTAAACAAATGGGATGCCATTGAAAAAAACGATAAGACAATGAATGAATATGAGAAAGAGGTTCGCCGGGTACTGTCCTTTATGCCATATGCGGAAATTATGTATGTATCTGCACAGACAGGTCAGAGACTGCCGAAGCTGTACGACATGATTGATATGGTCATTGAGAATCAGACACTTCGGATTGCGACAGGTGTGCTCAACGAGATTATGATGGAAGCCGTTGCTATGCAGCAGCCGCCGTCAGACAAGGGAAAACGTCTGAAACTTTACTATATTACGCAGGTTGCCGTAAAACCGCCGACATTTGTTATTTTTGTGAATGATAAAGAGCTGATGCATTTCTCTTATACACGTTATCTGGAAAATAAAATCCGGGAAGCATTCGGATTCAAGGGAACATCATTAAGATTCTTTATTCGGGAACGTAAAGAAAAGGAGCGGTAGAACATGGAACGTTTGATCTGTCTTCTGATCGGATATGTGTGTGGACTCTTTGAGACCGGGTATTTTTATGGAAAGCTCCATCATATAGATATCAGAGAACATGGAAGCGGCAACTCAGGAGCTACGAATACCTTGCGTACGCTTGGGAAAAAAGCCGGTCTGATCGTATTTCTCGGAGATGCGCTGAAGTGTGTGGCGGCAGCGGTTATTGTTTACTTTTTGTTTCGCAATACGAAAGGCGATATGATGCCGCTTCTTAAAATGTATGCAGGAGCGGGCGCTGTTCTTGGGCATAATTACCCGTTTTATCTCAAGTTCAAGGGCGGTAAAGGAATTGCGGCAACGGGAGGGCTGATCTTTGCTACAAATATCTGGATGGCGGTAATTGCATTTGCTATTTTTGCTTCTGTGGTGGCTGTGACGAAATATGTATCAGTGGGATCTCTTGTTGTTGTATTAGTATTTATTGCAGAAGTTGTTCTCTATGGACAGACAGGACATTTTCAGATGGCACAGCCGTATCTTTATGAATTGTATGGAATTGCGGTTTTACTTGCTATATCAGCATTTTATAAACATCGCGCTAATATTGTGCGCCTGAAAAATGGCACAGAAAACAAAATTGGTGCGAAGAAATAAAACGGTAATAAAAAAGGAGGTTCTAAAATGGCGAAAATAGGTATTTTAGGAGCAGGAAGCTGGGGGATTGCGTTATCCGTTCTGCTTCACGGAAATGGACATGAGATTACAGTATGGTCTATCATTCGGGAAGAGGTAGAGATGCTGCAGGAAAAAAGAGAGCATGTCAGCAAACTTCCGGGAGTAAAGCTTCCGGATGATATGAAATTTACCAATGACCTGGAAGAGGCAATGGCAGAGAAAGATGTCCTCGTCCTTGCGGTTCCGTCTCCATTTACAAGAAGTACAGCAAGAAGTATGAAACCTTACTTAACGAAAGGTCAGCTCATTGTCAACGTGGCGAAGGGAATCGAAGAAACGACGCTGATGACGCTTTCTGAGCAGATTGAGGAGGAACTTCCGGAAGCAGAGGTAGCTGTGCTGTCCGGACCAAGTCATGCAGAAGAAGTTGGGCGTGGAATACCAACAACAGTTGTTGTGGGAGCTAAGAAAAAAGAAACAGCAGAATACCTTCAGAACATTTTTATGAATCAGGTTTTCCGTGTTTATACAAGTCCTGACATTATGGGAATTGAGCTTGGAGGTTCGCTGAAAAATGTAATCGCTTTGGCAGCGGGAATTGCAGACGGACTCGGATATGGGGACAATACAAAGGCTGCGCTGATTACAAGAGGAATTGCGGAGATGACAAGACTCGGCGTAAAAATGGGCGGCAAGATGGAAACTTTCGCAGGCCTGACAGGAATGGGAGATTTGATCGTGACATGTGCAAGTATGCATAGCCGTAACAGAAGAGCCGGAATCCTGATCGGTCAGGGAAAGACAATGCAGGAAGCAATGGATGAAGTACAGATGGTAGTAGAAGGAGTATATTCTGCAAAAGCAGGATTGAAACTTGCTAAGAAATATGATATTTCTATGCCGATCGTTGCAGAAGTCAATGCAGTATTATTTGACGGAAAACCGGCAAAAGAGGCAGTAAATGAGCTGATGATGAGAGAAGGAACCTCTGAACACAGAAGTATGCTGTGGGAATAACCGGGAAGATATTTTCTTAAAAGGAATCACAGAAGTCTGGAGTAGTAATACTTCGGACTTCTTTTTTTGCACAAGAATCTTATGAAATTATAGGCAGAGAGGCATATTCTGGATGTTTGTTCATATAAATGTATCAGAAAAACAAGGGGGTAACAAGAAGTGAATACATTTCATTTATATAAGGACATGGAAGCCCGGACAAACGGAGAAATTTATATTGGAGTAGTAGGTCCGGTAAGAACAGGAAAATCAACATTTATCAAACGTTTTATGGATTTGTTAGTTTTACCCAATATGACAGACGAACATAGCCGTGCAAGGACACGGGATGAGCTTCCGCAGTCTGCATCAGGGAAGACGATTATGACGACAGAACCGAAATTTGTCCCAAAAGAAGCAGCTACCATCTGTCTGGATGATGATATTGCAGTAAAAATTCGATTGATTGACTGTGTCGGTTATATGGTGGAAGGCGCCGCAGGACATGTAGAAAATGATACAGAGCGCATGGTAAAAACCCCGTGGTTTGATACAGAAATTCCTTTTACAAAAGCAGCGGGGATTGGTACAAAAAAGGTAATCCATGAACATTCTACGATTGGGATCGTAATCACAACAGATGGTTCCATTGGAGAAATTCCGAGAGAAAATTACCGGGAGGCGGAAGGAAAGACAATCCGGGAACTGCAGGAGATAGGGAAACCGTTTGTAGTGCTTGTGAATACGAAGAAACCTTATGGAGCGGAAGCAAAAGCAGTTGTGGAAGAGTTGGAACAGCAATATCAGGTAACAGCAATGCCGGTCAACTGCGAGCAGCTTCGAGAAGAAGATATACATAAGATCATGCAGTCTGTTCTCTATGAATTTCCGGTATCAGAGCTGCAGTTTTTTGTACCAAAATGGGTGGAAATGCTTCCGGCAGATCATAAGATACGAAAGGATCTTCTCGATCATGTAAAAGTAATAATGGAAAATTTAAGTGAAATTAAAGATGCGGCAAAGGGCGTGCAGAAACCGGAAAGCGATTATATCGCAGAAATGAAGATTGATGAGATTGAAATGGATACAGGATGTGTAAAGATCCGCATCCAGATTGCTTCAGATTATTACTATGAAATGTTAAGCGATCTGACCGGGGCAGAAATTACAGGGGAGTATGAATTGATTCATACAATGAAACATTTGGCGATGCTCCGGACAGAATATGAGTCGGTAAAAGAAGCAATGGATGCAGTACAGATGAAAGGGTACGGGGTTGTCAGTCCTCAGAAAGAAGAAATTACTCTGGAAACGCCGGTACTCATCCGCCAGGGAAATAAATATGGTGTTAAGATCCACGCACATGCGCCGTCGATTCATATGATTCGGGCAAATATCGACAGTGAGATTGCACCGATTGTCGGAAATGAACAGCAGGCACAGGATTTGATCGATTTTATAAAAAAAGAAGCAGAAACGGAAGAAGGAATCTGGCAGACAAATATTTTCGGAAAATCTGTGGAAGAGCTTGTGCAGGATGGAATGAGAAATAAAATTGCTATGATCAATGAAGAAAGCCAGATAAAACTTCAAGATACAATGCAGAAAATTGTGAATGACAGTAATGGGGGACTTGTTTGTATTATTATTTAAAAACCTTGTGAAGCAACAGAACTATAGTATATAATAAACATTAGAGAATAAGACTTCGAAGGAAAAAACAGCCAGACGAAGAGAAAGGAAGATACAAATGATTTTATTTAACTGTGACTATAATGAAGGAGCCCATCCGCGTATTTTAGAGAAGTTAATAGAGACAAACATGGAGCAGCTTCCGGGGTACAGCGAGGATCACTATTGCGAGAAAGCCCGCGAAGAAATCCGCAGAGTCTGTGAAGCGCCTGATGCAGCAGTACACTTTTTGGTGGGAGGAACTCAGGCAAATTTAACAGTGATTGATGCCATTTTAAGAACACATCAGGCAGCGATCTGTGTGGAATCCGGTCATATTAATGTGCATGAAACCGGATCGATTGAAGCTTGCGGTCACAAAGTTATGACAGTTCCGGGAAAAGATGGAAAAATCAGCGCAGCGGATGTGCGCCGTGTTCATAAAACCCATTGGAGCGATGAGTCTTTTGAGCATATGACACAGCCGAAACTTGTGTATATTTCTCATCCGACAGAATACGGAACACTGTATACAAAAAAAGAACTGGAAGAATTGAAGCAGGCATGCGAAGAATGCGGAATGTATCTGTTCCTTGACGGAGCAAGAATGGGATATGGACTTTGTGCGGAACATACCGATGTAACCCTCCCTGTGATTGCACAAAATACGGATGTATTCTATATTGGGGGAACGAAAGTGGGAGCGCTGTTTGGAGAGGCGGTCGTATTTCCGAATCAGGCGTTAGCAGAGGATTTTCGCTATATCATAAAACAAAAAGGTGGAATGCTTGCGAAAGGGCGGTTTCTTGGAATCCAGTTTTTGGAATTGTTCCGTGATGGACTGTATTTTGAAATTTCCAAACATGCAATTGAGATGGCGATGATTTTGAAGCATGGCGTACAGGCACTTGGGATTCCGTTTTTTATGGAAAGCGATACAAATCAGCAATTTCTGATTCTGCCGGAAGAAAAGATCCGTGCGCTGAGAGAAGAGTATAGTTTTGCCTATATTCAGCCATATGACGAGAATTCAGGTGTGATCCGATTCTGTACGAGCTGGGCAACAAAAGAATGTGATGTAAGAAAGCTTCTGGAAGATTTGGAGAAGCTTATGGCACAATAGCAGAAGAGAGGAAATGCATGATGAGATTTGTGACTGGTGGCGCATGCCAGGGAAAACATGCTTTTGTCAATGGAAAATTTCCGCAGGAGATGTGTATTACGATAAGGGAAGAGCAGATACTGGAAAATATGTCTGCCGGTATCGATACAATTTTGCAGCTTCAAAAAGAGATTGCAGAAGCTGAACTTTCAGGGGGACAGGCTATCATAATTATGAACGAAACCGGAAGTGGGATTACGCCTATGGAGC
>NZ_QRVX01000077.1:0-7447 GCF_003458885.1 Coprococcus sp. AF21-14LB
AAGATGGTTGTCGTTAGCCATCTTTTTCTCTTTTTACGAAAAAGTTTCAGGGCAGATTTGACTCATGTGAGTCAATCTGCCCCTGTTTTGGAACTATCTATTTCCCGACAGCCCGTTTTTAAAAAGTAAATTCCTTATCTTACTTATACTGCTGCAATATCTTTTCAAGTAGCTATTTTTAGATAGATATGATATTATGAGAGAAGAATTTTGCGGAAGGATGAGGAATTTGGCAATTACAGTTAAAGATGTGGTAGGCATAGCGGAGAAAAAAGGCTGTATTCTTGCTACAGGTAAAGAGAATCTTGATACAGTAGTATTTTATGTCGATGGTATGGAAATTCCGAATATGGAGGCATGGATGCGGCCAAATGTGCTTTATATTACAACGGGGTATGCATATAGTGGAACAAAAGAAAGATTATTGTCACTAGTAAAAAGCTTAAATGAGGTAAAGGCAGCAGCGCTTGCGATAAAATCTCGTTTTATTGGTGCATATATGGACGACTTTTTAAAGTTAGCAGAGGAATACCAGTTTCCTATTATTATTATGCCAGAAGAGCTCCCATTTGTTGAACTGAATTATGCTATAATGGAAGCGCTTGTAACTTCACGGCATAATGATGAAGTGAAATATAAACATGAAGAAGCAAATAAAAGGAAAAGCGATAAGAAATTATTTATCGATTTTCTATCGGGTAATATTTCTTATGGGGAAGAACAGAAGCAGCGAGCTATAAAGCAGAGCTGGCCTAAGCCACCATATTATGTTATGTTGTTGGAGATAGAAGGAATATCTGAAGGAGAGTTAGAAGAACAAGCAGAAACAATAGAACAAAGTGTTCGTGGTATTTTGTTAGAAGAAAATGATACTTCAATTGTATTGTACAACAATAAGATATTTCCTTGTATCGTAAAGAAAAACTTGCAAGAATCAAATCAAGAATACTTTGAAAAGGTTCAAAAACAAGTCGCAGAGAAAACGGGATATGATGTGTTGATTGGGGTTTCTGAAGAAGCAAACTCATATCAGAATTTTCATGAGATTTATCAAGGAGCAATGGATGCATTGGAGATTGCACGAAGTCGAGAGATAGAAGGAAAAGTAGTCTGCATTAATAAAGTAGGGTATTGGAAACTACTAAAAGAAATTAGCCGTGAACAAGTATGTAAGGAGTATGTTTCAAGAGAATTAGATGCATTGATACACTATGATAAAGAAAATGAAAGTGATTTAGTCGAAACACTTGAATCTTTGGTGAATCACTTAGGGGCAAGAAATACAACGGCGACAAGTTTATATCTTCATAGGAATACATTGATGTATCGAATTAAGAAAATTGAGCATTTGACAGGATATGATTTGTCGAATCCGGAAAGTATATTGGAATTATCACTTGCTTTGCGATTAAAAAAAATTTATTCATGAATAAAAATGAACTCTACTCTAAAGTGATTCTTGCATTCAGAAGTGGAGTATTAGAATGGAATCAATTGAAAGAATTAAACAGGACATTGTTACATTTGCAGAAGAAAAAAAGGAAGAATTTGAACAAACCAGTTCTTATATTTTTGCACATCCGGAACTGGCATTCCATGAATACAAATCACAGGCAGCGCTTTGTGATCTGCTTGAAAAATATGGATTTAAGGTAACAAAAGGTGTTGGAAGTCTTGAAACAGCATTTGAAGCAGTGTATGATTCTGGAAAGCCGGGGAAAACAGTAGCCTTAATGGGAGAATATGATTGTTTGCCGGAGATTGGTCATGGATGTGGTCATAATCTGATTGGTACATCTGCAGCAGGCGGGGGTATTGTCTTAAAAGAAATCATGGAGAAGTATGATATTGGCGGTGTCCTGAAAGTACTTGGAACTCCTGCAGAAGAAAAGGGCAGTGGAAAAGCTATTATGCTTAAAGAGGGAGTTTTCGAAGGGATTAATGCCGCGTTGCTGATGCATCCTTCAAGCAACTCTGTTCCGGATGATATTTCTTTCGCATCTGTTGCAATTGAATTTACATTTCATGGAAAACCGGCTCATGCGGCAGCCTGTCCATGGAAGGGAGCAAATGCTTTAAGCGGGGTACAGCTGATGTTCCATGCAGTTGATATGATGCGCCTTCATATGAAAGATTACAGCCGTGTTCATGGAATTATTACAGAAGGCGGTGTAGCACATAATACTGTCACAGATGAAGCGAAAGCAGTGTTTAATATTCGTGCATTAGAGTATGATTATATGATGGAACTCGTAGAATGATTCGCAACTGTGCAAAAGGTGCGGCAATTGCAACTGGTACGACAGTGGAAGAAAAGCAGTTGGATGAAATTGTGAAGGATGTGCGAAACAATAAGAAATTGGTTCAATATGTTCGCAGCAATATGGAATTTATCGGAGAAGACTATATTGAACGTGATCTTACACAGGGAATTGGTTCAACTGATGTGGGAAATGTCACACATGAAATTCCTGCAATTCAGTTCTATGTAAAACTGAAAGAGAATGTAGGAACACATACAAAGGAATTTGCTGTGGCAGCTGGTGGAGAAGAAGGAAAGCGAAATCTTCATACATCTGTGCAGCTGCTGGCGATGAGTGCCTGTGATGTGCTGTTAGAGAAAGAAGATTAGGGAAGGCTCTAATTCAATAAAACTATAAATGTATGAAAAGTCGGCTAAAAACGAAGTTTTTGACCGGCTTTTTTGACTGTGCCGGCTTTTAAGAAAGCTTTCTATACAAGAGAAGTTTTCTGATGTATAATAATGCTATTGATAGTTTTGACAAATAAGTATAATCTTTGCATTTACGGAAAGGTGAAAGAATGATGCAGAAAGATAAAGAACAATATAATGTAAAACAGATACAGCCATTTCTTGCAGAAGGAGCAGAAGAACATTTTTTTCAGATTATGCAGGGCTATAACCGGATGATGGCGTATTATCGCTGTGCAATTATGGAAGTGGAAACAAAATTTAATGTATTAAATGAGGAGTTTTCACTGCAGCATGACCGGAATCCGATCAGCGGGATTAAAAGCAGATTAAAAAGCCTGCCAAGTATTCGTGAGAAGATGGACCGCAAAGGATTAGAATTTAATTTGCAGAATGTAGAGAAGGAACTAAATGATGTTGCAGGTGTGAGAGTGATTTGTTCCTTTGTTGAAGATGTATATTTGCTGGCGGACGCCTTATTAAAGCAAGATGATATTACGTTACTTGAAAAAAAGGACTATATTGCGCATCCAAAAGAAAATGGATATAGAAGTCTCCACTTGATTGTGACGGTACCGATTTTTCTGGAACACGAAAAGAGAATTATGAAAGTAGAAATTCAGCTTCGGACAATTGCGATGGATTTCTGGGCAAGTTTGGAGCATCAGATTTGTTACAAAAAAGATTTTGAGTTTACTGAGATAATGGCAAAAGAGCTCTATGAATGTGCCCAGTTGAGTGCTGATCTGGATACAAGAATGGATAATCTTCGCAGTCAGGTAGATTTGCAGAAGTAAAATAGCATTATTTTAGAAGAATCTGTTCGTTTGTACTTTACAATATCGAGTATCGATAATATACTATAAGTAGAAATATCGATACTCGATAAAAGGAGGTGCAGAATATGAGAAATGCAAGAAAGAGAGTTTGGAAGCGGTTTTCTTACCGAGAATGCGATGCTATGAAAGAATATCTTGAGCAGATGGCAGAGAAGGGCTGGTATTTAAAGAAACTTGGCGCGTGGATGGTTTTTGAACAGGGAATCCCAGGAAAACTACGCTATGCGGTCCATGTGTTTGTCAAAGGCAGTGAATATGACCGGAAACCAGAGGAAGATACAGAGGAGCTGATTGCGTGCTGTGAGGCGGCAGGTTGGAAGTTTGTCTGTAATTACGGAAAGTTCTGTGTCTTCTGTACAAATGATGATTCGGCAGTAGAACTTGAAACAGATGAAGAAATTCGTTTTTCTGTGATTCAGAAAGAAGAATCAAAGAAAATCTGGTTTTACTTTCTCTGCTTTGCATTTTTCTTTGTAATTACTCTGCGTCAGATTTTTTTGGACAGCAATCTGCTGTTTGACAATGAGACAGTTTTGGAAGCGGGAGTGCTGTTTCTTATGTTCCTAAATGGAAGTATTGACCTTTTCGAAGGAAAGAGATGGGCATTCAAAATAAAGAAACGTTTACAGATGGGAGAGTCGGTTCACTACAGCAGGTATCCGCTCTGGCTTCGGAGTATAGATCATATTTGTTTCTGGATGTGTATACTGTACTTTATTGTGCAGGCATTGTGGTATGACAATGCGATTGGATTCATTGGATTTTTCATCTGGTTCTGCACGATATTTATCATAATTAGTGTAATTAACAGACTTCAGCTTTCAAGGGAGAACCATCAATTATTTGTATGGTCATCTATTTTCTGGGGACCGCTTTTATATGTCGTATTGTCATTTGCACTTCAATCTGTAGGTACTCTTTCAAAAAATGAGGAAGGTATGCCGGAAAGTTTTCCGCTTGCAATTTCAGATCTTTCGGATGAAACTGTCAAAGAGGAGGTTTTGTATGGCGAATATCATTCGGGATGGTTTGGCAGTAAACTTTACTGTGCGCTTGGTAAAGAAGACGATGTGTATGCAGCGCTTCATTATGAAGTAATTGAAAGCAGATTCTCATGGGTACTGGATCATCAGTGGAAGAAGGCGTATGATGAAAGTGTTTATGAAGAAACAGAAGAACAGATATGGGGAGCAGAACGGGCTGTGAAACGAAAGACATATGGTGCAGATATGTATTTGCTTCGTTATCCTGACTGTATTCTGGTTTTTCAATTTGATGGGGAAATTACACCGCAGGTAATTGAGAACACAAGGGAAAAATTGAAAATAAATTAGGCGGTGAGCGTATGGCGAGGGAACAGTTTCAGACGTTAACGGAACCGATGTATTATATATTGCTTGCTTTGACACGAGAGTGCTGCGGAGTAGATATTATGGCCAGAGTAATGGAGATTTCTCATGGAAGAGTGCAGGTTGGTCCGGGTACTTTATACGCAATGCTGGCGAAATTTGAAGAAAATGAGATGATTCGGTTGACATCAGAAGAAAAAAGGAGAAAATATTATATGATAACTGCGAAAGGATTTGATCTGCTCTGTGAAGAATATGAGCGGCTGAAAACTCTCGTAGAAGATGGGAGGAATTATTTATGAAAATAACCTGGATTGGACATTCCTGTTTTAAAATTGAGGAAAATGGGTTTACGGTTGTATTTGATCCATATGAGGATGATACAGTACCGGGATTGAACCCGGTAAGGGAACGGGCAAATCTTGTTCTCTGCACACATGAGCACAGCGATCATAATTATCGTGCAGGTGTTGTAATTGAAAAGAGCGGAGAGAATCCATTTGTGATTTGTGAGATGGAGACCTATCATGATGACGTGCAGGGAGCGAAGCGTGGAACAAACCGCATCTATGTTTTAGACGATGGCAAAACAAAAATCGCTCATTTGGGAGATCTTGGCTGCGAGCTGACTTCGGAGCAAAAGGAACAATTAAAGGATTTGGATATTCTCTTTGTTCCGGTAGGCGGATTTTATACGATCAATGGAACACAGGCGGCAGCGCTTGTGAAAGAATTGAAACCGCATTTGACGATTCCGATGCATTTCCGGAATGATGAGAAAGGATTTGGATATCAGGAGATATCAATGCTTGGAGAATTTCTCATGAACACAGATTGTAAAACCACGTTTGAAAATGACAGTATTGAACTGTCAATAGGAACGGAGCAGGAGATTATTGTTATGATGCCTGCAAATACAAAAATTTAAGAATTCTGGTCTTGGATATGATAAAACAAGGCACTGGAGAAAAGAAGGAATCTCCGGTGCCTTGCATCAGTTATTGGACAGAATCTTTTAACTCAGCATGAATCTGTTTTGCAAAATTATCAAGCATATGGATGGTGGTGCGTATGTCCTCTCTTGTTGTTTCCGGATGGAGGGCGCAGATACGCAGCACCTTTTTCTTGTTTAATACGGTTGTGAAGATGGCAGCGTAGCCTGTTTGAAGCATTCGCTCCGATACTTTCTCGTTGATGAAAGCCAGTTCTTCTTCTGTCAAATCATCGGCAATATAGCGGAAATTTACCATTGCAAGCTGCGAAGGAGAAACAATTTCCCAGTGGTCTAATTCGCGTATTGCTTCTTCTGCCCAATCTGCAAGCTCAAAACCGTGTTCAATTGCGCTTCCGATCAGGTCCGTTCCCAATACCTGCAATGTGAGCCAAAGTTTCAGACCACGGGCAGGGCGTGTCAATTCCATTCCGATATCCCAGGGATTAATATGTTCGCAGTCGCCTTCGATATCTTTCAGATATTCAGGATTTACATGGAAACTATGGAATAAATGTCGCACATCTTTGACGAGTACCATAGCGCAGCCATAGGTCTGGAACAGCCATTTATGAGCATCCCAGCTGAGACTGTCGGCTTGTTCAATGCCTTTGAGCAAATGACGGTAATTTGGACTGAGAAGCACAGAAGCTCCGTAAGCGCCATCAATGTGGAACCAGAGTTCGTGCTCTCTGCAAATGGATGCAATTTCCGGAAGAGGATCAATGCTTCCGGTGTTTGTTGTTCCGGCAGTACCAATTACGACAAAAGGAATGCGTCCGGCTTCTTTGTCAGCCAGAATGGCATCTTTTAAGTCTTTCATCTTCATTTGAAAATGTGCATTTGTCGGAATAATACGAATTCTGGATTGAGGGATTCCGATAATACGAAGTCCTTTTGCAACAGAACTGTGCGTCTGATCAGAAATATATGCAACGCCGAGGTGCATTGTTTCATCATTTAGTTTCCAGTCCCGGGCAGCAGTCAGCGCAGTGATATTTGCCATAGAGCCTCCGCTTACGAATACACCGCCCGGGCGTTCGTGAAAGCCGGCTAAACTGCAGAGCCAGTGCAGCACTTCCTGCTCAATACAGTTGATGGTTGGGGCAAGTTTACTTCCGCCTGCATGAATATTGTATGCAGAAGTCATAATATCGCCAAGCCAGGAAATCGAAGAAGCAGGCCCCGGAACAAATCCGAAAAAGCGCGGATGGTTCCATCACCGCGGTAGTGATAAACTTCTTTCATCATTTCCTCTACTACTTCAGCAACCGGGCGGCCATCTCTGGAAAAACCTATCTGACGGATTTTTTCTTTCTGATCTTCGTCTGTGTACCAGGTAACATTCTGCGAGTGGATGTCACGTTTTTCTTTGCAGAATTCATGGACAAATGTCTGGACAATTTCTTCTAACTGTGCTGTATTTAAAACATTTTCGCTGTTAATCATAGTCTTTACTCCTTTTAAGTTATCAGATAATCAATAGTTCTTTACGCAATTCTATTCATAGTGTACACTAAGTACATATATAATGATAAATTCATCTATTTGATAA
>NZ_QRVX01000078.1:0-7222 GCF_003458885.1 Coprococcus sp. AF21-14LB
GTACCGAATTTCAATCCACGTTCCCACGAAGGGAACGACAGTGGGCAAGTAGCGATTACATAGATTGTTGCCAATTTCAATCCACGTTCCCACGAAGGGAACGACGATTCTATTTAACTAAATAGTAAGACCTCTAGTATTTCAATCCACGTTCCCACGAAGGGAACGACTATATCAAGCATAGCCATTACTGCTTTCTCATTATTTCAATCCACGTTCCCACGAAGGGAACGACATTGCACTGTTTATCAGTCAGACGTTTTACAAAATATTTCAATCCACGTTCCCACGAAGGGAACGACAGTTTTTGCATTATTAAAAAGATTTTGCATGATTATTTCAATCCACGTTCCCACGAAGGGAACGACTTTTTCTTTTGATGTCGACTTTTTCTCGGACAAATTTCAATCCACGTTCCCACGAAGGGAACGACAGCATTTTTCCACAATTTTTCCGAAAATTCTACTGTTAAATATAACCATTTTACATAGTTCTCTAGTTTTTTCTTATCGAAAAAACATAAAATTTATATTCTTTATTCATTTTTGTGCATTTTTTCTGGTGCGAATCTCTCTGGATTTTTATGTTCACTTACTACTCGCACATTCATTTATAGAATAAGTATTCCATCCGCTGCAATTCCTTTATCTACACCAATGTGTTCTACTTTTGTTTTATATTGATTTCCCAAATAGTAAAATCTCAAACTATCTACTTCTTCATCAATAATATCTGTTAACCTTGCCTTAAGCATCACACACTGTGCATTATCCAGAATACATTCAAAAACAGAATTTTGCACTCGCCGACCATAATTTACACATTGTTTTGCCACTTGGCGTAACCTTTTCTTTCCAGCTGCTGTTTCTGTATTTACATCATATGTAATCAGCACTAACATACCTATTTTCGCCTCATTTCCAAAGAAATACCGGATAACTGTCTAAGTCGCCTCTTAAATATCTCGCCAGTAACATTGCCTGCACATAAGGAACCATTCCCCACTCTATTTTTTCCTTGAGATATGGATGTGTCAATGTTTCTTTCTTTTTGTTCTGCCATTCTGCCAACAGCTTTTTTCTTAAATCATCAGTCATCAGTACGGCACCGTTTTCTTTTGTTACAAAATTTTTGCCAGTGACTACCTTTTTATTGATCAATGATAAAACAAATCTGTCCGCCAGTACCGCTCTTAACTCTTCAATTAAATCTAATGACAATGAAGCTCTTCCCGGACGTTCTGTATGAAGATATCCTACATAGGGATCCAAGCCAACACTTTCCAATGCCGAAGTAATCTGGTTTGTCAATAAGGTGTACACAAAAGACAATAATGCATTTACATTGTCCAGCGGTGGTCTTTTATTTCTCCCCTGAAATTTAAAGTCCTTTTTCTGCTGCAATATCAACTCGTCAAATACTCCAAAATAAATACTTGCCGCTTCTCCTTCATATCCTCTCAATTGTTCTTTTGACTGACTGTTCTGAATATAGTTTAAAGAATTTTTCAGATACCCCGATGCTTCCTTTACTCGTTCCACATTGATTTGCAAGCTATGATCTCGTGTTGCACGCTCCAGCACCCATCTAGCATTATGCACTTTCCCTAAAATACAATTTCTTGCAATCTCAAGGCTTTGTTCTTCATTTTTCGAGCTGGCATACTGCTGTTCTCTTAATATTACATTTCCTTTTACCTTCCCCGTTACCCTTGCCAGAAATTTTCCCTGAGGAGTCATGTAGCACAGAGAGATGTTTCTCTCTGCACATGCTCCCATTAAAGCCGGACTTGTCCCCTTATATCCAAAAGAAACAATTCCTTCTAAATTGTGCAAAGGCAGGCGGCCTATCTCTGTCATTTCTTCCAAAACGACAATATTTTCCCCATCCAATGCCAGATAACTATTCTCAGAGGTTACATATAATGTGTTCAATAACTTTTTCATTCCTCATCCTCCTTTAGCATCTGATGAATGTAAGCCTTTACTGAACCTGACTTTCCGAGTTTCGGCAGGCAAATATCCTTAAGCGAACATGCAGTACACGATTTACTATATTTTACTTTCGGAGTATATTTTCTTTCAAAATACTGATGCATTTCTTGAAACATATTCCTTACTTCCTGGCGCAAATCTTCCGTAATCTCCACAACTTCACGCCGCCGCGTTTCCCCGTAAAATAGTGCTCCTTCGGGAATATCTGTAGAAAACATTTCTTCCAGACACATCGCCTGAGCCGCCAGCTGCAGACAATCTTCCTTCGTAAGTTTAGGTTTCCCTTTTTTATATTCTACCGGATAAACTGAAAAATTTCCTCTATGCCCATGCAACTTTATTCCATCTTCACGTCTGTGAAATTCAACAACATCACATTCTCCGCTAATCCCCATTTTTCTTGAGACAATCGGAAGGGAACGGGCTCTAAGTAAGTCTTTCCTTTTTTCTACAAGATAAGGATCATGTGCTTTTTTGTGCATCAGTTCTCCAACAACTGTATGTACATTCTCATCCCACTGTTGTTCAATATGGATCAGTGCCCATTGTCTCCTGCAAAACTTGAAATGTTGAATACCTGACAGCATCAAATAATCATCTTCTGCATATTCCATCAAATCATCCTTTTCATTTCTACTGAATCTGGTATATTTTCCTCATGAACCTCAACAATATAATCTCTATAACTTCTAGGATATTCTACTTCCTCTTTTTTTCGCACCTCCACAGAATCAAATAATTTATAAGCCGGACAATCTCCCAATTCTTTGCTGTGTTTAAATACAATCAGTTCCCGAACTGCCATATTTCCTCTTGCGGCAGAATGATCATGTTCAAACATATTGATAATCGCTTCCCACAGCAGTTCAAGGTCTTCCTCTGAAAATCCTGTCACTTTCCGTGCCAGATTTGCAGATACATACCCTTCTACACGATACAGCCCATAAGGTACTACGCTCTTTCTTCCCATTTCCGTACTCTTGTTCGCAGCATCTTTTTCTGTAGTGATCGCTACTCTCGTGATTGTAACTTCCTGAGAAACAATTGGATCAATGCTCCTTGCAAATCCAAGCTGTACCGGTCCTCTTACCTGCCCACAATTTAAAGCTGCTTTTACGAAGGTTGTCATCACAGCACCAAATGTGCGGATGTCAAAAAAATTCTGGCACATATAATCTCGGATTTTGATATCAACATTCTCATCATTTTTCTTTAATTTTTTTAAAGATTCTGTTACCTTTTTCTCGTCTGTTTCCTCCACTCCAACACTTGCGCATGCCTCACGGTCGCTTCTGTTTAGAGGCACATCGTCTTTTATATAAATCTTATAGCCTTCTGCATCTTCTTTAACCGTCTCAATATAATTCCGGATTTTTCTTTTCAAACAGACATCTGTAACTAACCCCAGACCACTTTCCGGATCAATTCTCGGCATATTTCCCGCATCTGGATCCCCATTAGGATTTCCATTTTCCACATCAAATAAAACCACAAATTCATACCTGTTTTTAATCACTTCACTCATTTATTTTTCCTCCCTTTTTTCATATTTTTTCTGTTTCTGATGATAGTAACCGATTGCAAACATTCCCTGATCTTCCAACGACAATCGTTTTGGAAAGCCTTTCTGACAATCTATCTTCCACATAAGCTCAGCTAAAAGTTTTTCATAATATTTTTGAGCCCCGTCCTTTTCTCTTCCTATTTTCTTCAAATGACTATTTTTGAGCTTGATCAAAATAGGAAATACAGATGCTGGTGTTCCGCATGCTGAATTGTAATAACGGTCTCGAATTGTCGCCTGTATACCTGGATTTGCTTCCATCTGTATCGCTTCCAAAACAAAAAACAACCTTCCAAGTACATACGCAATATCATTGCTTTCTTCATTCAATCCCATATACTCCTCTCCTTTCTCCCAATTACGATTTCTCATTAAATATGCCTTTATAATAGCAATCCTTCTCCAATTAAGTTTTCCTTCATCCTGCTCCGCGCGGATACGAATCAATGTATCTGAATACAAACGTTCCGGATATCTGCTTCCTGATAAAATTGCCCGAAAAGTCATGGCAGCCATGTTTGGTACTGGTTTTTTATCGGTTGATTTTTTATTAACTGTTTCAAACAGCATTTCCCTCACACTCAGATATTCTTTCTGTTCCCATTTTGGTCTGATTAACTCCATCCTCTTATAGTGGGCAGAAATATTTTTTAAAATATTTCCAAATGAATTTTCATAGAAAAATCGCACGGATAATCTTGCCGCGTTTGGCGCTAATCCAAGAACATAAAATCTTTGCTCTGGATCCAATTCATTCCCCTGATATATGATAGGCTGTCCTAACTGTATCCGTTTAAAAAGACTCCTTAATTCCTCCTGATTATCTGTAGGTGGATCCATGCATCCCATAAATACAGCCTGGTAATCTGTTTCTGCACTTTCTGCCCAGAAAACAACCATCGTATCCCCGATCTGTAACGAATATGTTCTGTTCGACAACAAATAATTCAGTGCCGTTGTATAAGCAAACTCTCCATAAGTTCCTACCGGAGCATTATAGCTTTGCTCCTTTCCATATGACTCAAACGCAGGTGCATTAAAGGAAACCAGTGCTGCACCACTTGACTGTGCTCCCGGAACTCCTTTAATCCCCCTGTGGATTCTTGCTATTTCTGCCCTTTCTCCCGTTACAAGACAAATTCCCTGAACATCTTTACTCTCCCCGGAATTATGAATGTCCCAGGCTTCCTTGATGTCTATATCATCCTGAGCATAATCGCTGTTCATTCCAAAAATCAAATTGCTTCCATCTGTAATTTCTTCCCAGTTTTCTCTGATTTCCGGATGCTCTGTTGCTTCTTCCGGATTCCACTTTTCAAAAAATAGGCATACCGCCTTTGCCATAGCACTTTCTGCCTGAGGCAGTATAGAAAGATGCCTCTCCCTTGCAGCATCAAAGCACTCTTTTGCTCTCTTTTTGTTTTTTTCATCTGCTTCCTGGCTGATCCCAAGTAAATATTTCGCATTATCACACAAAAAATTAGCAGATACACCCGAAGATCTTGTAACCATCTCAGGTACTAAAAACGCTTGAGGAACCTGAACCGTTTTCTTTCCCCGCTCTTCCTCTGTCTTCAAATTGATGATTCCCTTTACATCTCCCTCTTCAGACAGATCAATCTGATAAGATACTTTTGCACTGCACCACCCCGACTTAGGTACCTTTTCCTCTTCTGCCAGATTTTCATAATATTTCACAAGCGCCTGCAAAATCATCGTATCACCTCGCAATTCTGCAAATCTATAACTCCACGCTTCATAACTGCCCGAAAAAACATTGGACTGATATTTTCTTTATCGCTATAATCCATATCAAACAACATCAATCCAAAATCTTTTTCAGGTACATCATCAAAAGCAGTCTTAATTTCCTCTTCCTCACATAGTGCAAAGTTTGCCGGAAACTCTCTGCAGCCAAAATAAGGCATATGATAACACTCTCCTCTCCTCAGACGTCTCATCATAATATCCTTAAATTTTCCCGGATTATCTGTTACATTTGCCTTTTCTGTCATCTCAAAATGCGCTTCGATTACATACTCCACATTTGTTAAAATCATAGACGCTCTCTGAACAATCTCTTCTTTACTGCTTATATAAAGAGGCTTCTTGCCCCCATTATATGTTGACAGTACATTGCTAGCTAAAATCTTACTTTTCACTTCATTCCTTCGCACACTTGTAAAATGAATCGGTTTTTTTACATATATCTTATCAATGATCCACCTCATCCCCGGGTGCCAGTAGATAGCTTCCAAAATTCCTCTCGCCGCTGAGGGTGTCATTACATCATAAGAATACCGTTCTACTTTTAATTCAGGACGTGAAAATAATGCATAATCTCCCCAGACTCTTACTTTTACTCCCATTCCCATATTCTCACCTCTTTTTTCAGTCTCATCATAAGATCACTCCTTCTTCATAGCACGCTGCAATATAGTCTCGCGGCTGATAATAAAAGTCTGTATTATAATCTGAAATATGCTCATCGATCCATGAATGATACACTTCCCAAATTCCCTTTATAATTTCCTCATCGCCATAGGAATCTTCGATCAGACGCTCATATACTTCTCCTATATTCCAGTAATCAGGAACTAAGTACTTACACTCCTGCTCATTGTCAAAATTTCCCGATGTTATCTTACTTTCCTCTATAAATTCATCCGCCACCTTCTCAATTGGCTCGCAGTGGAACACATCTGCATACTCATAAATTCTCTCAATCCGTTCTTCTCCAAGAAAATCTACTACTTGCTTTCGTGTTCTTTTCACTTTTCTTCCAATATATTCAATCAAACTACACGTGAAAAACAGGTGATTGTTATTTTTCCTTGCCATATGCCACCTCACATCCTACAAATTTCAGTGTATCCAAAGCAGAAATCGTATGAAAGCTAATCTGATGAGTAGGATACTTGAATTTTACCAATTCCCAAAATGCAGCTCTTGATATTTTCCCATCAATAAAATTCTGTATATAGTTATAAATCGTATCATCCGCCATCGGTCCCTCCACAATATCATATTTGTGAGATTTTCCCTGACGACATGCCACAATAAAATCTAACCATTCTTCTGTCATTTCTTCAAATAAAAGGTAATTCAATTTTTCATTTGGCTCATATTCGTATTGATTAACATACCCCTTTTTTCCATATCTCGTAGCCCATCGTTCTGCCTGTTCCTGATATCGTGTACAATAAAATCCAAAATAAAAATCCTTGTTATATTTTGCTTTCCGAATTTCAGGATATTCCACTATTTCATTGCTTCCATGATATAAAATCATTTACATACTCCTTTTATCCACTTTACTTCATTATTCTGACCATTTTAATTATTTTCTCATATTGTCAATATATCATATTTTTTCGCACTAATTAACCCCAAAATATATTTCGTTAAAATACTTTTAATAAAAAAAATTTTCTTTAAGTATTTTAACAATTTGTTGATCCTCAAATACTATACTTAGCCTGTCGAACTAAACTGTGTCTTAAAAATATTAATAGTAGTTTTAACTACTAACAAAAGAAGCAGTATTTATGATAGAACTCCTCAAGTTCTGCATATTCACTGCTCCGTTTTAACTACTAACAAAAGAAGCAGTATTTATGATAGAACTCCTCAAGTTCTGCATATTCACTGCTCCTTTCATTTT
>NZ_QRVX01000079.1:0-7170 GCF_003458885.1 Coprococcus sp. AF21-14LB
GCTTCCAAAACCATATTCCTTCCAAATACCTAATAACTTTTTAGGAATTTTATTCTTATTATAAACTGATAACGTCTTGTTCTACTCCTTCATAATTTTCAAAGTCCTCTAAAACCTTATATTTCACAGTTACCTCCCTAATACTTTAATTTTATATTTAAATAGTTTGATTTTCTTTCTGCTTCAATCATTTTATCGGCGAATGCTTTTATTTGCTCATCAACTGCATCAATTCTTATTTTCAGTTCTACAAGCTGGAAGTTACCAACTCTACAAATGTGCTATTTGCTGGTTAAACATAATACTTGACATATGATTGCTCCAAAAATTCTTTTACTACAAATATATCTGCAAATTCCTCATACTGAGGAAATTTGTCCGAATTATGTTTTGAATTTGTAAATTTATTACTTCTTGTTCTGACATATTTAACTGCATATATTAATCCCCCTGTACATCTTTACTCTATTTTTCCAATGAATTTCGTTATGAGTTCAATCTGCACTTTGACATTTACTTTTTGCAAATGCTCCACATTTTCCTTTCCCCCAAGAGCTAACAAAGGAACAAATCCAAAGCACTCTTCCTCTTTTAATTCTCCAAATTTCTGAACAGCTTCTTGATATAAATCAATGTCAAAATATTTCTTTCTGAAACTTGCCTCCTCTAACAAACGAATAAACAAGGAAGTTTTCTTGCCAATAATGGCACTATCATGTTTTTGATATTGAATCATTCCAATGTACCCGTCTTCTTTATAAACGATAATATCGCCAAATACTGTAAGCATGAATGGGATCGAATGTTCTGCATCAAAATAAGTATCCTTTATAACTTCTTGATACTCAAAAGGATGAAACAACCGTAAATATCCCTGAAGAAAGCTTCCACATCCATATCTGCATAGGATTTCACTTAATTCTGCTGGAAGCACCTTTGAAATCTTTATTTTTGTTTCACTGTCAAATTCAGCAGTTCTTTTAAAATCATCAAAAACAGACATCTATTGTTTCCTCCCTTTCCTTATTTATAGAATAGTTCATTATGTCTAATTTGTCTCACACCACTTCTTTATGTAATCAGGCAATCGTTCCATATACATATTCCGATATTTTTCTGGATTCTGCAGGATGGTTTCCACCAGCTCTTTTTCATTTAATCCCAGATTTTCTTTCAGCTCTTGAAACTGGCGTGCAAAAGCATTGACAATATGTTCCCTTTGCTCTCCTACTATAATTCTTGGTATTATTTGAAACTTTTCCCAAAGATACTGATTATAATTTTCGATTTCTTTAATATGTATTTTGAAACCTAAATCTATCTTTATTACCTCTCCTGTCATATAAATAAAAAGCACAGGTGTTACCGCTCTTCCATTCAGGCTTGAGCTCCCTTCTGCCCAGCCAAATATAGCCAGATCTTTTGATATAAGCCTGCCCCCGGCATAAAGCCAATGTGTTCCTGATTCTAGTAATCCTAATACTTTTTTATCCATTGTATTTTCAATAGGATAAAATTTTTCATTTTTCACAAGCTCTTCCAGTTCACATTTTGTAAAAATCCGATTAAAGTATGGCATACAATGATATGAAATTCTTGTATATTTTATCATTGGGCAACTCATCACAAAGGCAGCTATTCCACATAGTATCCCAAGCCATAAGTTTTCACGATTTCCATCACGAACAAGCAAAATAATCGCCGCTACAAATATAAAAACACAAAATAACCACGCCCCAAGAAATAAAAGTTTTTTTACTGGATATAATTGTTGCCATTCTAATTTTTTTAGTTGCATAATCAAGCATTCCCTTCCTTATCCCCTAATCGCCTCACTCAAAACCTTATCAAACATTTCGTAAAAATTACGGAATCGATGAATTTCTCTTCCAGATGGCTGATCCAATTCCATATAACATTGATTTTTATATTGGTAGACATACCAGCTAATATTACTTTCGCCTAAAAACAAATATCCTCTCTGCTTTTCATTTTCATACCATATGTGATTGAATTCCAATAACCCATAAACAGGCTGTTTCATTTCATGCTCTAATAAATACTGGTCTACACCATATAAAATAAATCCATTAAATTCTATTCCATTTATCCTTGAAAGAACATCCAGATATTGTTGCGGAATTTCCATGTTCCATTTCTCTTTTGCAGTTGTTACCAATTCATAAATTTCTTTCTCGGATGCACCGGAATTTATTTCCTCATCATATAGTTCTTTCTCTTCTCTTATCTGCTGTAAATAAATTTCCCACATAGAATTCTGTACTCCTTCGAGATTTCATAATCTAATGCCATTGTAGAATTATCCGCATTGCAAATTCTTTGCTGCAATGCGATCCTTTCCCCATTTGCTTTAAAAAATAATCTTCCTCTTCCGGAAAGACCTGTTTTGTCATATATTTTAAGAAGTCTATTTTCTCAGTTGATTCCTGTATCACACAATCAAGTGAACTCCATCCATCTGTTACAGGAGTATAGATATCTCTAGTTATCAATGAGAAAGTTGGTTTTTACAGTATTCTCTCATAGCACTATTTATAGATATATCACCATTTTTAAAAACACCATCGCCTTTATCTAATAAATAATCTAATGCATCTTGATATTTATGATCATAAATAAATGATAATGCTTTTCTTAATTCGACATGGTATATAGAATTTTCTAAAGTACAGTTTACAAGGGACTACACAGGGTAGGTATCTGACGGGAGGGGTGCCGCCAGTCAGATTTTCCATGTGATGTTCAAGCTGTCGCTTGTGGCGGCTATGGTGGTGATCATCAAATCCACCACACGCCGCTTGTCATCAAAAGATACATTCTCCCAGGTATCGAGGTAGCCGGAAATCTGGCTGACCTGTTCCGGGCTGATGGCCTCCACAGTCAACTCCGCTATCCTTGCCAGAAGTTCCTGCTTGCGCCCGTCCAGTTCCGCTATCTTCACATTCACATAGGAGAACAGGACATTGTTTGCCCCCGTCAGACTGTCCACCAGCTTTTCAATCTCGCTGTCTACATGGGCAAGTTCCACTTGCAGGGCGGTGATTTTCGGGTTTGCCTTTGCCGCTTTCTTTTTTCCTGTCAGCGTCTTGTAGCTTGCCAGCTTCTTTACCATCTGCTGATAAACAACCGCTTCCAGTTCCGAAGTGATGATTTTCCCACAGCCAGGACAGCTTTTATTGTCCAGCCGTTTCGTGCAGCGGAGATACTGTTTGCCGGAGGGATTGTAGATACTCATAAGAGCATACCCGCAATTCCCGCACTTGATTTTTCCTGCCAGCCATGTGTGGGTGGCTTTCCGGGCAGACTGGATTTTCATGTTGTTCATCAGCTTCTTGCGGCAGGTCAGCCAGGTGTCGGAGGGGACGATACCCTCATGGGGAGCCAGTACCAGCATTTGGTCTTTTAAGTCGTTTTTCTTGCTGGCCTTTACATCTCGCCCTTGATACAGATAGCAGCCGTTCATGCCCGTAAAATCGGCAACGTCATTGACAATGACTGTACCTTGACTTTTGAAAAATTCGTACACATCAAGGTCTGCCTGCACATAGACAGGATTGCGTAACATCTGCGCCAGCGTGGGGCGTATCAGCTCTTTGCCATGGAACAAAATCCCCTGTTCGGCAAAGTACCGGGTAATGTCCCCGTAGGAAGTTGTGGGCTGGGCGTACATCTCAAACATCAGCCGGATATTGGCCGCTTCCTCCGGGTTTACCACCAGCTTCTTTGTGTTGATACCGTCCATCTTGATAGGCTCCGTATGGAAGCCGTAAGGGGCTTTCCCGCCCATCTTAAAGCCCCGCTGACTGCGGGAGTAGTAAGCGTCCGTTACCCGCTTCTGTATCGTTTCCCGTTCAAGCTGGGCGAACACGATACAGATATTCAGCATGGCCCGTCCCATCGGCGTGGAGGTATCAAACTTTTCCGTAGAGGACACAAACTCCACATTGTACTGCTGGAACAGCTCCATCATGTTGGCAAAGTCCAGAATGGAACGGCTGATACGGTCGAGCTTGTAAACCACGACCTTTGCAATCAAGCCCCGCTTGATGTCCCGCACCAGTTCTTGAAACTTCGGACGGTCTGTGTTCTTGCCGCTGTACCCTTTGTCTGTGTATTCCTTGCAGTTACCGCCTTTCAACTCGTATTTGCAAAATTCAATCTGGCTTTCAATGGAAATGCTGTCCTTTTTGTCTACCGATTGTCTTGCATAGATTGCGTCTATCCGATTGTTCATATTGTCGCTCCTTTTCTTAAAAAAGAAACGGAGCTGCTGACAGTTCTATTATACCGCCAGCAGCCCCGCAAATCAATGATGGGTTTGGAAAACCTTATGTCCCGGCTTCCTCACTCTCCCGCTTGTCGGCGTACTTGCGGAACACCTCATAAAGCTGCTGTTCCAGTTCCCGGCGTTTGGCTGCTTCCTGTTCCGGCGTGAACACCGGGGAGAGATTTTCCAGTGTGATTTCCTTTCCCTGAAAAGTCACGATTTCGATTTCCTTTTTGTATCTGATATTACTTATAAGATCACCTTTCCTTTCCATGCTGCCGCTGTTGCCGTTTCAGTTCCGCTAAAATCTCCGGCGGGATACGGTCAACCAGCCGCCGCATATCGTCCAGTTCGCTTTTTAACTTCGCCCGTTCCATCGTGTCATTCATCTTGCCTTTTTCGCTGGCCTTTGCCCTGACTTCCAGCTTTTCATTTTCCGCTAACAAGTCATTGATTGTGACCTTGTATTTTTTCAGTTGCCCGGAGAAGTTCTCCATCTGCGGAAACCACTTTTTCAGCATGGAGAGGGCTTCCTCTTTCTTCTTTCCGGCGTTCAGCGGGGTAATGCCGGAGAGAACCGCTTCAATGGCCCTCGCCTGTTTGGAGAGGTTGACCGCCTGTTTGAACAGCCGGGTGGGGATATGCTTCCGGCCCGTCTTGCTGGCGCTTTCCCCACGCTCCAGGTCGGGGTACTGCTCCACCATACAGGCGTGAAAATCGTCCTGCCACTTCGTCAGATTGGCCCGGTTGCCGATAATTTCTTTGGCGCACAGGCGGTTGTCCTTTGTCAGCGGCACAAAGACCAAGTGCAGATGGGGCGTTTTTTCATCCATGTGTACCATAGCCGAAACGATGTTCTCCCGGCCCACCCGGTCAATGAGGAAGTCCGCCGCCCTCTGGAAGTAGGCCGCTATCTCCTTTGGGGACTTGCCCTTGAAAAACTCCGGGCTGGCGGTAATCAGCGTGTCCACAAACCGAGTGCTGTCCTTGCGGGTGCGGCATCTGGCCTGCTCGATGCGGCTCTGAATGAAATGGTAGTAGCGGCCATCCGGCTTGACGATGTGGAAATTGTACTTGCTCCGGCTGGTGTCAATGTCCGGGTTGCTGGCGTACTGCTCCTTTTTCCGTTCATGGTGGGCTTCCAGCGGCCCCGCCGGGTGGCCCTTGTGCTTCTCAAATCGCAAAATTGCGTGTTGTGCCATTGAACTCCTTTCCCCATTCCATTCCTTTCCGGCGGGTTTTCCCGCCGAAAATATCTCTGATAGGATTGGAATGGAATGAATGTAAATAGATGGTTTTAATCTCTGTATTTCTATATACCGTCAGATTTCCGTACTTCAAGAGGATTGATTTTCGTACTCGCCAAGTACGGTTTTCAGCCCTCCGGCGTACCATAACCGGATTTCTTGAAGTCGGTGTTTGGAACCGCTTCATAGGATTTCGGGTAAATGCGGTTGGGTTTTCCACAGCCCTGTTTCTGGATTTCCACCAGCCCCGCATACTGCAACTCCCGCAGGGTGTTGACCGCTTTCTGCCGCCCGCAGCGGAGCAAAGCGACCACCTCGCAGATGGGGTAGTACAGGTAGACCCGCCCGTACTCGTCCGCCCAGCCGTTCTTCCGGGACAACTCCGCCCGGCGCAGGACAAAGGCATACAGCACCTTCGCTTCGTTGCTCAAGGGCTGGAATGTGGGTGCTTCAAAAAGGAAATTGGGGAGCCGGGTGAAACTGAACGCCTTTTCCGGCTGGTGAATATAAATCGTGTTTGTCATAGCGTGTTTTGTGGACGGTTAGAGGCCCGTTTTCCGGGGCGAATGATAAATGATACCAGCCGCCCCGGTTGAGGGCTTGCGGAGCCTTGCAAATCAAGGCTTTTCCCGCTCTTAACTGTCCACAGCAGACCTCCTTTTCCGTTCACTTTCTGTTTTCTGCCGCCTGTGAACTCTGGCGGCGCAGTCCGGGCAGTATTTGCCCCGGTTGGACTTCGGGACGAACACACCGCCGCACTCCGCACAGCGTTTCAAGTCCCTGTCCCGGTAAATCTCCGCTTCCAGCGTCCTGTCCAGCGGCAAGACCGCCCAGCGGAACCACTTGCAGCAGACGGAGAACGAAATCATCTGCGGACAGGCGCAGGTGTCGCCATCGTCCAGCGCAAGGCAGTTTCCGTCCTCGCAGTTGCAGCACTCCCGGCGTATCAGGCCGCTGGCTCGTCTCTTCTGGGGCGGGGTTATGCGGTAGGGGGAGCCGTCCGGCCTGTGTTCCAGCGGCGGCAGGTGTTGATAGGGTCTTTTGCTCATGCGTCCCTCCGTTTTCTTTGGCGTGTTCTGTTTCCAAGGTGCTTGTCCATCGATGAACTATCCCAAGTCTACACCTTTTTGACCGCCTGTGCCGTATATCCAAGAGGTAGGAAATCAGCCTGAAAAACTCCCTATTTCCACGCTCTCGGATTTGTGATATAATCAAAAAAAGATAAAAGACAAATTCAGGTTTCTGGTCTTCTTGCACAAAATAAAGGAGGAGCTATTATGCAAATTGTTTATATTCCAAGCGAATCAATGTCTGTTCAAGGTAAAAAAGATGAATCTATAAAAGATATGGGAAAGACTGGAATATTAGAGAACAGGGAGGAGGTAACGGAAATTGGTTGTTGACCAGAAAAAGTGATGTGCTTGTAGATGGAAAAAGTTATCGTACTTTTGTACTTGAACACTACGGTAAATCCAAGCTGACAGCGAAGCTGTTGATAAATTTCGTGAAGATGTAGCAAATGGTAAAATCCCATCTTTGACAGTTAGAAAAAGAAAAAATCGCTGTATCCCTCATGTTTACTGGGGTATAGCGATTTTTGTCGTTGTTTCGAAATATAGTAATTTATTCCTTCCC
>NZ_QRVX01000008.1:0-77497 GCF_003458885.1 Coprococcus sp. AF21-14LB
CTAATTTTTTTCATATTTTGTTTCACTTATATCATATTTGCTTCTTACAATGGTAATAGAGTGTTGTCTAGTAATTAATGCATTTACCAAATTCTGATACAAACCGTCCTGCTCTATTTCATACCGTATAGATAAATATAATATCTTCACTTTACTCTCCCATTTTCTCCACTAACACTTCATTATATTTCATCATAAAAATTTCTTCTTCATATCCTCCAGTCTGCTGAGCATTTACATTTCCCTGTAAGTTTTCAGCAATCAGTTTCATATGATTTACGCCACATTCATATGCATGAGGGTATCCGCCACCAAATCTTGGATTTACTTCTGAAATATAATATTCTCCATCTACATCAAATACATCTACATCTATTTGCCCGCGATATCCTGCTTTTTTGACAAATTCCTTCAATAAGGAAAATAATTTTTCATCCTTAAAGGAAACCGACTTGTCTGTTTCTCCGGCACGCATCACAAGCTTTTTCTTTGTAAAAATAGAAACTGCCTCTCCGGAAATCATATCGATATAGATATCTGCACCAATTTCCTGCCCTTTTAAATATTCTTGGATCATTAACTGTTCATTTTCTTTTGCATGTGCAAATAACAGTTCAACTGTTTCCATATCAACTACTTTGGAAATTGCAATCGAAGCACTTCCACACTGTGGTTTTACAAATACCGGAAATGTAACTTTTTTGTCTGCTACTGCTTTTTTGAATTCATTTAAATTATTCCATGACTGTGCTGCCTTGAAGTTGTTTTCCTTACAAAATTCAAACATCTTCATTTTATCCAGAGACATTTCACATACTTCATATGAGGAGCCAATTACAGTTACTCCAATTTCTTTAAATTGCTGCTCATTTTTCGCAAGTAATGATAATTCCGGATCAATCAGTGATAAAATTCCATCTATTTTTTCTTTTTTACAAATTTCCAGAATCTCCTCTATATATCCCGGTGTCGTCATTCTTGGAACAATATAAAAGGCATCGGCTTCATAAATTGCCGGTGCCAGTTCACTCATATCTGTTGCGATTACCTTTCCTGTGTCTCCAACTTCTCTTTTAAAATACTGAATAATTTTATTTCTCGTTCCTGCACTTAGTATTAAAATATTCATAATTTGCCCCTTTCAGATTGTTTGACTAAAACAATACTAGATGAATTTTTCCATCACTGTTACATCATAATATTTTCCTTTTATGAAACGCTCTTTATGATATTCTCCAATTTTTTCAAATCCTAATTTTTCCCACAGAAATATCGCTGCAGTATTTGCAGACACAACTTTTAAATTAATTTTTCTAAGATTTAAATATTCTATTGCATATTTTTCTAATAATCGATATGCTTCACTTGCATATCCCCTCTTTTGAACATTTTTATCTCCTATATAAAGCCCTATTTCACATGTCCTATGAATCCAATTGATTCCATATAGTCCTACCATCCCAACCGCTACTTGATCTTTATCCGTAATAATAAATCGTTTATTATCTCCTGTTAAATCAATCAAATTATTCATCCATTGCTCTTGTTGATCTATAGAAATCGGTTGATAACCGCCACCCAGAAATTGATAAACGTCTTTATCATTTTTCCATTGATTTAATTTTTCAAGATCTCGTTTTTCAATCGGACGTAAATTAACTTTTTCTCCTCGCATATCTGCTCCTTATCACGAACAACTATTTTTCTTTTTTTCCATAGATATCTTCTCTTTTTAAAACCTTCAATACTGTTTTAAATAAAATCCTAATATCCATCCCAATATTAAAATTCTCTATGTACTGATTATCAACTTTAATCCTTTCATCCCAAGATACAGAATTTCTTACCGTTACCTGCGCCAATCCAGTAATACCTGGTCTCATTTCAAATCTTTCTTTAGCCCATTCAGGATAGTTAGTATATCCTTTATAAGGATGATAAGTAACAGGTGGACGTGGTCCTACTAGGCTCATTGTTCCATTTAAAGTATTAAATAGTTGCGGTAACTCATCTAAACTGGTTGCTCGTAAGAATCTTCCTATTTTTGTAATACGAGGATCATCTTCTGTACTGACACGTAACCCTTCGCCAATATATTCAGCATTTACAACCATTGTCCTAAATTTATATATCCAAAACTCTTTTCCTGCTTTTCCCAAACGTTTTTGTTTAAACAGTATTGGCCCTTTTGAGGACATTTTAATTAACACTGCAATAATGAGAAAAACTGGCAGTAAAATAATAACCCCTATTAAACTAGCCGTTATATCAAAAACTCTTTTTAAAAATAAATTTACTTTCTTCACTTTTTATACTTTCCTTCCCCAACATTTTCTTCACACTTTTATACTTTCTTTATTTGCCTTCCCATCCCCACCATACTATATTAGCCCAATTACATTTCTTGTAATTATTGTCGCTTAGGCTTCTTTCTAAGCACTCATCTATTACCTCTCCCGAATGTTTACAGATCTGAAAAAAGGAGATAATTACAAACACGCTCTTCCAAGCCTTCACATCGGTATTCTTACGAAATCTCTCTTTCCTGAAGAACCTCGCTTCTACAGCAAGAATTATCTCTCCGACATCGAAACCCACCATCTTTACTCTGGCATTTTCGGCATCCATGTGTTAGACTTATCTCAAATCAACAACGTGACTGACGAGGAGCGCAATTCCCCACTCTATGACTGGGCATGTCTCTTTCACGCCACTACCTGGGAGGAGGTCAACATTATGGCAGAAAAATCTGATGCGATTCATTCTTGTGCAAATTATTTAAAGGAACTTACCGAAGACGAGAAAATCAAACTCCGCTGCGAAGCCCGCGCCCGCTATTATGCTGATAAAGAAAGCGCTGTCGAAACCGGAAGAGTTTCTACACTCAGACTATACCAACGCCTAAAAGAACAAGGTCGTCTTGATGAACTTGACCGCTGTGAGTATGAGCCGGAACTTTTCCAAAAATTACTGGAAGAATTTCATCTTTTATAAAAAATCAACATTTTAATCAGAAGTTGGCTAATCACTTGTTGATTAGCCATTTTCCTCTACTTAAAACACCGTTTTACAAGCTCTATCACAACATCCTGTTCTTCCGCCGTCATTTTGTTATCACTTGGCAGACACAATCCTCTCTGGAAAATATCCATTCCCACATCTAATGGTTTTCCGTCCGCTCCGACTGCCCCACCGCTGATGTAAGCATTTGTCTTTGCACGCCCATTTCCTTCTCTTGTAACAAACCCATTCATCCGATAGATCGGCTGCATGTGCATTGGTTTCCAGATCGGACGTCCTTCCGCATTATATTTCGCAAGTGTTTCCAGAATCTCTGTCGGGCAGCTCTTTCCCGACTCACTGTTATACAGTACTTCCTGCTCTCCCCTGACCTGTTTGCACATTGCCTCCGGTTTGATAATCAGACAGGACAGCCAGAAATTGGGTTCACTGTTCTTCTCATCATACGGATTCATTTCTATCGGAAGGTCTTTCAATCCTTCCCGGTATCTCTCGTAAATCGCTTTTTTCTGGGCTATATGCTCTTCCAGATACGGAATCTGGCCTCTTACCACACCTGCGATCACATTGCTCATCCGATAGTTATAGCCAAGCTCTTCATGCTGATACCACGGCGCATTCTCTCTTGACTGCGTAGACCACTTCCTCACTTTCTCCGCTGCTGCAAGATCATCTGTCAGCAGCATTCCGCCCGAAGATCCGGTAATGATTTTATTTCCATTAAAGGAAATACAGTTGTAAGAACCAAATGTCCCTGTCTGTACTCCTTTATACGTTGCCCCCAATGACTCTGCGGCATCCTCAATGATCACTGCCTTATGGCGTTCACAGATTTCCCGGATCTCATCAATCTTCCCCGGAGTTCCATAGAGATGTGCCACAACAACTACTTTCACTTCCGGATAAAGTTCAAATGCTTTCTCAAGCGCCGCCGGATCCATGTTCCATGTATCATATTCTGTATCAATGAATACCGGGATCCCGCCTTCATAAACAACAGGATTGACTGTGGCATCAAATGTCATATCAGAGCAAAACACTTTGTCTCCCGGCTTTACGCCTGCCAGCTTCACTGCCATATGTAAAGAAGCTGTTCCAGCGGAAAGCGCTACTGCGTATCTGCATCCGACCTTCTCACAGATCTGTTTTTCGATCTCATTAATATTTGCCCCCACGGTACTCATCCAGTTTGTCTCATATGCTTCGGTTACATATTGTATTTCCGGTCCGTGCATTGTCGGGGAACTGAGCCACACTTTTGATGTGAACGGCTGTATTTCCTTTTCCTGAATCGTTTGTAATGCCACTTTTATCTCTCCCTTATTTTCGTATTTTAGCTTTTAATGACATCGGTCACGGCGAATCTTCCAACACCATAAAATGTCATAAAAATAAGGACAACTCCCAAAGGAATCGCCCATACTTTTCTGTTTTTAATTCATTTAACTTTTCTCTGTTACTTCAAGCCCCACCTGTGCCACACAGCGTTTTTCACCAAGAGTTAATTCCAGGTAAGCTCTCCGCTTATGCCTGTCTATTTTTTTAATGTGATCTTCAAATCCCTGCAAAGGTCCTTGTTGAATGATCAATCCACCATCTTTAATGATTCCGACAGACATATCCACAATCATTTCTTTTTTTCCACATATTTTGAGGAAATTTATTTCTTCCTCTGTGAGCGGTACAATATCTGTTCCCACTCCAATAAGTTTTGTCAATCCATATACTTTTTTCAATTCCAGAAAAAGCCGTTCCACATCGTTTGTAATCATAAATACATAACCCGGAAATAGAATTTTCTTTTCTCTGTGCCATGCGCCGAGATATCTTTTTAATCCTATAAAATAAGGAATAAAACAACCCTGCAGCACGGTCTGATCTACTACTTTCCGACATTGTGCCTTTATTTCTTCCTCTGTACCGGAACGGACTTGTACTACATACCACATTTGCTTCTCATCCCTTTCTGCCCTGTTCCCTTTCTCAAAAAGGGTATGCTTCGCCATTCCCCAGGTAACTTCCTGCGGCTTTGGCATGTATGTTCCTTTGTTCTGCCCACCGCGCAACTGCGACATCCGGACTTCACAAACTCTTTCCGTAACTGTTTCCTCAAACTCTAATTAAATATTCAATACCAAGACTATACTTTCGTACGTCTGTCTGTAATCCGACTGAAGAAAGAACCAAGATTCATTTCCCATATTCTTATTTCCAGACAGCTTTCATCCGGTACCTGCCGGATCTAAGGCCCGCCTCAAGACCACTTTTCGTTCTAACTTACTTTATCTTCACGCTGACTTCCATAAGTTTGTTCGTTTAATATTAGAAATGTCGGAAATGCTTTTTTACATTCCTCCAAATTTATCACTCCACTGTCCGCTTCCATATGGCGCAGCAAAAATGCGCTGTAAGCTCTTTTATTTACCATATATCCGCTAACATTGCGGTATTGCTTATAATATGGGAGTATTTCCCTCTTACCGGTTGCATGGTTTAAACTACCCGCTAGCGCTTTTACCGGATCAACAAAAACAATCTGTTTTCCATGCTGTTTCATTTTCCACTCCAGTTTTCTTAAAAATGCTGCGGCAGCCACATTTTCTATCGTTTTCCCAAATACCGGATTCCATTTTCCTTTTTCTTGCTTCTCTTTACGATTTCTCATTTTTTCAAATGCAAGCTGTTCTGCAAAGAAAATATCTCCTGTCGTGAGGATTAGCTTGATTAGTTTCTGCTGTTCCTCTGTACGAAGCGCTGCTTGCTTTCGCAATATTTCTCTGTATTTTAATTTATTTTTTCTATAGTTAATTGCATCGTTCCATTTTTTTCGGCCGGATATAATCCGCCCGTCTTCTGTGTAATAATCCGGATGATTAATTCGTCTGCTCCGTTCCAGCTTTCTTGCGAAATAAATACGCGCCTTCTCAAGTTCCTGATCTTTTTCCGGCAATTTTAAATCCAAAATTGCTTTATCTGTCACAAGAACAACTTTTTGAAGCCCTATATCCATTCCGACTTTCTTTTTTTTCTCTTTTGTTCGCGCTTCTTCTCTTTGCGAATTTTTCCTGTCTTCTGCTAAGAGAAACGGCTTAACCGGACATTTCCCCCGAAAAATCAAATCCACATAGTACTTTTTATTTCCCCGGATCCATTTCCACTTTAGTCTGCAATATCGGATTTCCTGTGCAAAAGCCTGTTTTTCATAATCATTTCCTTTTGTCCGAACCGGAATCTCAAGATCTTTCCAGATTACCTTTTCATCCTGATAGCGAATAGACGTTTTATTTGTCTTCCCTTCCAGACTATAAAGCTCATTTTCAGCCTTTGGATGTACACTGGCTGCCTGACGGCAAACCAGACTGTGGACTGCCTTCCACGCATGTACCGCCAGATTTTGAATAACTGGAGCATCTGTGTTTTTCTGAAAAAATCTTCGATACTTTGTAGCATCTTTTGTGAAATCAAATCTCCGCAGACGATACTCTTCCTCCAAAATATCCAGCTTCTCATAGATCCGTTTCCGTTCTTTTACATCCGCTGTACTGTCTAGCATTTGAATGAGCGTACGATAATCTCTTCTCTCTTTCATACGGCGATACCGCTTCAGCCCTTCTCCGAGAATCGCATTATAAATCTGACGGTTCACTTCAAAGCGTTTATTTAATTTCTCTTTCTGCCAAAGTTCCGGCATAAGAGGCAATGTCATCACAAAGTATGAAGATGTACCAGACATATGCAACTCCTTTTTTCGTGAAGTTAGATACTCCACGAAAAAAGAAAACAGAACTGATAAATACTGGATTTTTGAAATATTTCTCTCACAAGACAAAATTTTTGACGGTTAATAGTTCCGAAGAAATTCTAATACACATAAAAAAAGACCTGGATAATCACTTATCCGGGACGAAGATTTGACGGCTGTTCTGACGGCTTATAAGTGCAAGAATAGAAATAGAATCGATAATCTCAGAAGAATTTGTTCCATTTTTGCTTAATTTTCTGCAGGAATTTACAAAAACGCTGTCAATTATTGCATATTTGTAAGTTCTATTTGCGTTTTTAAATAGATATGCTATAATTTGTTAAGATAAAGAATCGTCTTTATCTATTTATATTGTATTTTTTCATTTCGTGGAGTATCTAACTTCACGAAATTTTTTATCGTTTATTGAATACAAAAAGGATTGTTCTCCACCTCTATAGATGTCAAAACAATCCTTTTTCCTTTAATTCTCTTTTGGAATCTCTGTAGCAATCTCCAATCTCGCCATACTTCCTAACCAAGGAATTAATTTCCCTTTTACAATATAGTGTTTACCCATGGAATGCTTCTCCCATACACTAAACTCTTCTCTTTTCAGATGTCTTCCGGCACAATCCTCACACGGCTGGTCCTGATCATGAAGTACCTTATAGCAATTCTGTCCTTTATAATCATAAATTCCTGTTAATTTCCGTCCGGCAGCATTCATATAATAAAGTTCACGAGTATCTTTATTACTAACATAGATGATCTCTTCCATATTCTCTACAATATTAACGATTTCATCTTTTCTGAGCGCTTTTAATAATTCTATATTCTCATTCTTATTCATATATCGAAAATGATGTTCTTTTCTTATCCGCTCTTTATACTCCTGTGAGTTTTTCTGGAAATATATCTTCTCAAACTCTTCTTTTTTATAAGGCTTTGCAAAAAGAAATCCCTGAAGCACATCCGGATGCAGTTCCTGAAGTGCCGCCAATTCTTCCTCTGTTTCCACACCTTCACAACAAACCTGAATCTGAGCGCAGTGAGCCAGCTCAATCATATTATTAAGCAGACGATAATTATACGCATTACATTGAATTCGTGTAACAAAGCATCTATCAATCTTTGTTTCATCAATATCAATACTCTTTAAATAACTCAGACTAGAATAACCTGTTCCAAAATCATCAATAGCAATCTTAACTCCGCGCCGCTTCCATTCATAAAAGATTTTATTAAAATAACTATAATCCTGAAGTTGCATACTTTCTGTCACTTCCAACGTCAATGCATTTCCCGGAAGACCGGTTGCATCAAGAATATCGAGAATTCTGGCAGCGATATCTTCCTGGCGCAGCTGAACGTAAGAAATATTTACACTCATATGAAACTCCGGAATATGATTTCTCCATTCAAGGCACTGTCTGGCAGCCGTCTGAAGAACCCATTCTCCAACCCGGCAGATCAATCTGCTCTGTTCCAACAGCGGAATAAACTCAGCCGGACTTACAACTCCCTTTGTCGGTGATTCAAATCTAAGAAGCGCTTCTGCCCCATAAACCGTAAATGTTCTATTATCAATCTGTGGCTGATAGCATAGAAAGAACCCCCGGAAGTCATTCATTACCGCATCCCGCAACTCATTCTGAAGTGCAATCTTATCCAGATTCTTCTGATAATCCTCTGATGAAAAGAAAAGCATCATATTTTTCCCAGCTTTTTTTGCCCGGTTCAACGCATTTTCCGCATACTGATAGACCATCACACCGTCTTTTCTGTCCGTTACAGAATATTGAACAACACCGGCTGAAACAGTGCAATAATTTTCCAGCTCTGCTTTTACTGCACAGTAAAAGTCTGTTACATCTTCGCTCTTCTTCCTGAGAAAGTCCACGGCAAATTGATCTCCATCCAGTCGATACAATCTCATCGTACCATCTGAATGTTCCTCAAGTGTCTCGGAAATCATTTTCAACAAATGATTTCCGAATGTACGACCATTTTTCATATTGATATCTCGGAAGTTATCAACGCCAAGTACCATAAAATATCCTTCGTCTTCCTCCGGACTTTTATTCATATCTTCTGTAAATTTTTCAAAATTCCATAATCCCGTCAGCGTATCTACCCTATGCTTTACCGCTGATTCAGAAATACTTCCCATCAAAAATGCCGGATGTCCGTCCTTATCTTTCAGCACATTTCCACGACAGTTAATCCATATTTTATTCCCTTCCCGGTCGACAAGACGATATTCCATGTTATGATCTTCGCTGATTCCTGCTTCTATATTTTTCAGATTCCTGCTTAATTGAACCAGATCTCTTGAATACACGATCTTCTGCCATGTTTCTATGGAAACACCTTCCTTAGCTGATACGATCGGATATTTTTCACATATTTTATCTGTGAAATAAAGCTTTCCATTTGCAAGGTCATATAAATAAAGATAATCGTCCGTACTTTTGTCCAGGAATTGAATTGTTTGTATATAGATCTTGCGCTCTTCTTCCAGGTTCATTCACTGCCGCCTTCTTTCTTATAATTATCTGTTGTTTCTCTTCCTAATAGTGCTGAATTTTTCTAATCAATTGTTTCTATTGTAGCATTTTACTCATATTTTCTCTAGCAGTTTTTGCTAAAAAACTAATTTGTTTACCCCAAAATACTTTCTGCATACTGCAAGTTTTCTATTGACATTATATTATATTCTTTATTTCAAAGCTACAAATTTTGTAAAGAATATTGTATAATATTTTTAAAAAAATAGTAAATTTACACTAAAGGAATTTATATGATGAAAAGAAAACATTTTTCCCGTGTAGATTGGCAAGTGACGATATTACTGGGGATTGTCCTTTTCCTATTCAGCACTTCATTATACGTTATTAGTATTAAGATTTACCACGGAGCTACTTTGAACACTTTAACACACCGTGTAAATACAATTCACAATTATATTGAACACCACTTAACCGCAGACGGCTTTCTTGAAATTAATACAAAAGAAGATATGGCGAAAGACAGCTACCAGACACTAAAGAAGACATTGGAAAATGTGCGGGAACTCTGTGATCTGCAGTATCTGTACACAGCAAAGAAAGCTCCTAATGGATCGCTTGTCTATGTTGTAGACGGGCTTTCTGAAAATGCTGAAGACTTCCGTTATCCCGGAGATTTAATTGAACCGGAAATACAGCAGGAACTCCGTAATGCCTTGAACGGAGAGGTCATACTCCCTGACAAGATTTTAGATACCGATTGGGGGAATATTTTTATTGCTTATTATCCTCTCCATGACGATAACGGCAACGTGGTCGGCGCACTTGGAATTGAAATTCCTGCCGACATGGAAGCTACCGCTGTAAAAAAATTGTCTCGGGCCGCGTTCCTTTCTTCTTTGTTTTTCTGTATGATTACATTTGTGGCTTCTCTTTTTATTTTTAGAAGAATCTCCAATCCCCTTTACCGGGATATGGCCAATACAGATTTCATGACAAAGCTCAAAAACCGTAACTCCTACGAAACTGACAAAGATAACTGGATTGCAAGAAAACCTCTATCTACGCTTACTGTTGCTGTAATCGATTTGAATAATCTAAAATTGGCAAATGACTGTCTCGGACATGATATCGGCGACAACTGTATTATGAACGCAGCCAAAATTCTTCGAAAATTAGAAAATCATAATATTACTGCCTACCGCTATGGCGGAGATGAATTTATTCTCCTAATGGAAAATATTACAGATCCGGAAGATATTATTACGAAGGCTAAAGAAGACTTCCAGAAAACCGTTTCTCATCTGGATGTTCCACTCGCACTGGCTATCGGCTATGCCCATTTTGATCCTGCTTTAGACAGTACAATTTCAGACACTCAGAAACGAGCAGACGAAAATATGTATCAAGATAAACTAAAAATTAAAGCATCTGAACAGCATGCAGATTCCTAACTTTGGATCTGCATGCTGTTTTTCATAATAAATCCCGATGTTCACAGTTTTTTCACAGAAAACTAGCACTCACCTCTTTACTTTGCTAATAATATATGTTATATTACAACTATAACAAAGGAAGGAGATATGACTTATGATGATGATGCCTAGTATTTTTGGAGAAAACTTATTTGATGACTGGATGGATTTCCCATTTGATAACTTCTGGGATAAGAAAGATCCTCTCTATGGCAAACATGCAAAAACCATGATGAAAACAGATGTCCGCGAGACAGAAGATTCCTATGAACTTGATATCGATCTTCCGGGATTTAAGAAGGATGAGATATCTGCCAAACTTGATAACGGTTATTTAACTGTCTCTGCTTCGAAGGGACTGAATAAAGACGAGCAGGATAAAAAAGGCAACTATATCCGTCAGGAACGCTATGCCGGTGCTATGAGCAGAAGCTTCTATGTCGGTGAAGGCATTGGTCAGGAAGAGATTAAAGCCAGATATGAGAATGGTATTTTGAAGCTGTCCGTTCCGAAAAAAGATAAAAAAGTAATTGAAGAGCACAAACAAATTGCCATTGAAGGATAAACTCAATGAACGTATAAAAACAGGCGCTGATCCCCCCATATGGGATTGGCGCCTGTTTGTTCTTTTTATTAATATTCTTTTTGCTTAGAACTGCCAGCCGTTGAACTTAAATGTTGTCGGCGACACATTTTCCGGATCATAACGTTTCAGCATTTCTTCATACCGTTCTTTATAATCGTTATCGATTTCTGCCTGCGGGAATACTTTACTTGCCTCGTGGAGGAAGTGGAAGGAATCTCTTCCCATTTCCTGTCCGCGGCGTGTATGTTTGTCCAGTGCTACATCCGGGATTTCCGGAAGTTCTCCCATTGCAAATCCTTTAATACAGATGTTCTTTAACAGATCGCTGGATCTGTCTTTTTGTGACTGAACAAGATAGCGAATCGCGTGGATAAAATAAATCGGGCGGTCTCCGTCAGCATAATCAAATTCTTTTCTCATCTGGAACAAGCTGTTTACAACAACTGCTGCCATCGGATTTCCCATTCCAATATCTTCTACCGAAATTGTCAGAAGACGTCTCCACATCTTTTCTTCCAACTCCGGAGATGAAATATATAATTCGTACGCAAATTTGCAGGCATCTTCTTCATTTGCCCGTCTGATGCTTTTCTGCAGCGCTGAAATTACTTCATCGCAGTAATAGCCATTGCGTGTTGTGATTGACTGCCATGGATCATACATTGTCTTTTTTACCATTCGAAATCTTCCTCCTCTTCAGCTTCTTTTAATTCTTTTTCAATTGCCTGTTTCTCATATACCTTAAAGAATGGGTAATAGAACAGTACGCTTAATGCGATACATAAGAACATAAAGATAACATTTCTGAAATCCATTCCTGACATCCATCCCTGAATAAAGAACGGAATAAAGGATGGATCTGCAATATATCCCGGTGTAATAAATCCAAGTACCTGTGCATAATATCCCAATACAACACAGATAGATGGTGTCAGGATATATGGAATTGCAAGAACCGGATTATATGTCATCGGCACACCAAAAGTAATCGGCTCATTAATAGAACAAATTCCCGGCACGATAGAAATTCTTGCAAGTGATTTTAACTTCGCAGATTTGGATTTCCACATCAGTACGATCAATCCAAGAGTTCCTCCTGCACCTCCGAGCATTGCATAGCGGAATAACTGAAGGTTCATTGGGTTTGTCGGTGCCAGTCCGTCTGCTACAAGCGCAGCATTTGCACCTGTTCCGGCAATACCGATCATGAATACAATTGAGAATACAACTGATGTTCCATTGATTCCGAAGAACCATAAAATATTTGAGAACATAATAATTCCGGCGTATACCCAGATATTATTTCCTACATCAATTGCCGGTGTCAGCAGTCCCATAATTGCTTCCGGAATAGATTTTCCAATAACAGCAATTAATATGAGGTTTACACCATATACAATAATAATATTTACTAAAAGCGGAAGTAATGAGTTTACAAATGTTCCGACCATACTTGGCACAGATGACGGGAACTTCACTTTAATTCCAAGCTTATCTACCATACGGTTAATTTCTACACATACAAAACTCAGGATTAAAGCAATAAATAATCCGTCGCTTGTCAGATACTGTGATGTGATTGCTGAAATAGTTGCATCGTCTCCAACCGGAACCTGAACAACTTTTGAACACACAAGTAAGAATACTGACATTGACATAATACCATTTACTGCTGCGTTCATTTTATAGCTCTTTGCCAGACAATATGCAACAGAAAATGCAGTCATTAAGCCCAACATTCCAAACGTCATATTATATGGTGCCAAAATCCATTCACTGTTTTCAACTGCCCATTCTTTCCAATTAATCAAAAAGCGGATAAACATATTTGTCGTGTTCATATCCACTGTTTCCAGATTGATCGGCGGGTTATTTAAAATCATAAAAATAGAACCGATAACAAGCAGCGGTAATGTCATCATCATACCGTTAGATAACGCCTGCAGATGTCTCTGATTCCCCAGTTTCGCCCCCAGCGGAGATAAATATTTCTCCAAAAATTCCGTGAATTTCTTCATAAGTATATATCCTTTTCCTCTCGTTTACTCTCTTACTTTCCTGCAGCCCGCATCATTTTAATTGCAGATTTCAGAACCTTCTCACCATTCATCATTCCGTAATCTCCGGAATCAATTACAGCAATCGGAATTCCTGTCTTTTCATATTCTTTTACTGTCTGGTCATACAGATATTTCACCTGCGGTCCAAGTAAAATGCAATCCGGATGTTTTGATGCAATAATCTCTCCGATCTGCTCATGAGGAAATGCTGCAACTTCCATATCCAATTCATGTGAATTAGCAACTTCCTGCATCTTAGCAGCTAACATACTCGTTGACATTCCTGCACTACAAAATAAATATACTTTCTTCATATCATTTTCCTCTCTTTTACGCTTCTTTTGCTTCTAAAATGGAAATGCGTTTATAAGTATCAATCAATTCTACTGCCAGAATCTTACATGTCTCTGCTGCCATTAACTGGTCTTCTGCATGGATCAGCAGTAAATTCGGTGTCTCTGTCATATCTCCGGCAGCTTCCTTCTGGATTAGATCTGCATGTGCTTTATGTGCCTGCAGAAATACATTGCTTCCTTCTTTGATCATCTTCTCTGCTTCTTCATAGTTCCCTGCCTTTGCTGTATGGATTGCCCCCATATACGAGCTTTTCGCTTCTCCTGCAAAAGAAATGATCTGAAAACAAATAAGTTCCAGTCCTTCCATTTTCCATCCTCCTCTCTTCCGCTTTTTAACTCTTTCTTAAAGTATAACTCATATTCATTTATTATCTTCCACTTCTTCTTCCTAGTATTAGGAAATACGCTACAATTTAGGAAAAGGATATATTTACAATAATGTATCTACAAAACTCTGATAATCCTGCACCTCCACAAGTCTGGCAAATTTTTCAGAATCAGAAACGACATCGTCAAGCCAGTCAAAAAAGATCTTTAAGAAATTTCGATTTTCTTCTGTGATTGCAAGCAAAAAGACAAACCTCACTTCATAGTTCCCCCATTTGACAGGGCGCTTTAAAATTGCGGTACTGATTGCCGAATGTATTGTCGCCTTATGAGACATATTATGCGGAATGGCGAATCCATGAAAAAACGAAGTCGGAGAAAGACTTTCTCTTTTTAAAACTCCCTCTTTAAAATCTTTTTTTACATATCCGCGGGCATATAGGCGGTCACACATAACAGATATAATTTCTTCCGGCTGTTCTTCCGTCATATCGACGGTAAAGAAATCCTTTCTGATAAGATTTAAAATAAAAAACTGAAAATTATTTTTATATCGAATCTGATCCATCCGATTTAAAGTCTGGAATACAACAGCTTCATCCTTATAGTCAAAAAACATAGATATTTCGGCTGTTATAATATCGAGCGAATGTACTACCGACTGTGTCGCAAGAATAAAATCCGGTCTTTTTTCAAGTATGTCAGATTCTTCAAAATAACTCATACAATCGATCATTTCAATCCGGTCATTAAATCGATTCATAATCTTCTGTACACAAAGCTCTTTTACCGTCCTATTATGAGGACAGATCAGAATACCTCTGTACTTTCTCCTTAAATTCGCCCGTTCATATGCAGAGCCAATATGAAGCGCAATGAAAGAAATCTCATTTTCGCTGATAATGATCTGCAGATAATCTTCCATAATCTTACATACCCACACACCCATCTCAAATATCAATGGGTATTTTCTCTTCACTTCTTCCAGACATGTATTATCAATCTCCACATGTTCATAATGCCTCTTCAAAAGTGATACCATATGCAGCTCCAATCCAAGCCTGAATTCTTTATCTTCACTAAAATCAATGTCAAAATGTTCCTTAATTTCAATGATGATATGTTCTACCAAATCAGAAACAAATTCTTCCATCTGTTCTTTTTCAAAATAATTTTTCTTATTTCCCTGCTTCAAATACACTGCAAAATCCGAAACTTCTGTTTCCACAATATTCAAAGTCAATCTCCGGCTGAGTTTATCAAAAAATTTTCTGGAAATTTCATATTCCGGAAGGTTTTTCACTTCTTCCTCTCTGCTTTCCTTCTCCAAAAAATGATACGAAAAATTTCTTTCCAAAATGATTCCGATATGAATCAATAAAAATGGTACTCTTCTATCACTGATTTCATAGTGAGCCTCTTCCAAAATCTCTTTCAGAACTTCCTTTACTTTTAAGAGATCAAACTTTTTAAAATTTTCCGCTATCTTATTCAAATTCAGCAAATTGCCACTCATATGAAACAAAATCAATTCTTCATAAAGATGTCTTTTCTCTCGTTCTTCCCCAACAAGCTGCAGCATATTATTTTGGCGAACAATCTTTAACTCCGGATAATTTTCCAGCAATCTGCGGATTTTGTTCACATCATTTTCAAGAGAAAATTCTGAAATACACATCTGTTCTGACAATTCATAGAAATTTACCTGACTGCTTTCCAACAACATTTTGAGAAGATACCGCCTGCGCTCCTCTCCTGTTTCCGGAAGTGTTTCTTTTCTGTCCTCAATCGTTCCTTTCACTTTGCTTTCCTGAATTCGATATCCTTTTCGAAGATTCGATTCAATTACCGTTTCCCTGTAAAATTCATTAATTGATGCAATATCATTTCGAATCGTGCGGTCCGAGACATTCAAAAGTCTTGCAAGATCTTTTCCTACAATCCAGTCTCTCTGCTTATTCATAAGCGTTACAATCATTTGTTGTCTTTTTGTCAGCATGGGGGTTCCTCCCGTTTTTCTCTCGTCGTTCTTACCTAATATATATCATATCGGCTGACACTTTCGCTGTCAATCTATCGGCTTTTTTACTACACAATCCACCGATTTTTTTACTGCCAAAATGACTGCGCATCTGATATACTACTAAAAAAATCTATTTTACGCGAAAGGAACTGCCATGGAACACTACAATAGCAAACCTTAAAACTAATCTATCACACAGAAGCTCCCGACAGCTATGAAGGATGGGAAAATGGTCTCTTCCTCTTGGCAATGGCGGAATTGGCGCAAGTATTTTCGGCGGCATTATGCGCGAACGAATCCAGTTAAATGAAAAATCTCTCTGGTCCGGCGGACCATCCAGACGAAGACCGGAGTATCAGGGCGGAAATCTTCCTGAAAAAGGGCGAAATGGAGAAACACTCCATGAAATTCAAAATCTTTTTCTTTCCGGAAAGATTGATAAAGCCCGCAAACTCTGTGATGAACTCACCGGACTTTTTGATGAAGAAGGGGCTTGCGGATATGGCTTTTTTCTAAGCTATGCCAATATGTATCTGGATTTTTCGCAGCCTGATCCTGCCCATGTAACGAATTATACAAGATCTCTTGATCTGGACACTGCCCTTTGCAGCATATCCTTTGACTGTGACGGAGTTCACTATACAAGAGAAAGCTTTATCAGTTACCCGGACAACGTACTTGTCACAAAACTATCCTCCGATCATCCTGACGGACTGGATGTGAACGTTTCTGTAATTCCTGACAATACTCCGGGTGATTCCTGCTGTCCGATCGCCCCGATTGCCTATCAGCGCCACTGGAAAACCTCTGTAAAAAATGGATGTATTTCCATTAACGGAATATTAGATGATAATGACCTAAAATTCTGTTCTCACACCCAGATTCTGACAGACGAAGGAGAATGTCTGTCACTGCCGGAATATGTATCGGTCAAACGGGCAAAATCCATATTTCTGATTACCTCCATTGGAACAGATTATAAGAACGACTATCCTGTTTACCGTACAGGAGAACCTTCTGCCTGGCTTGAAGCGCGTATTCTCTCTTATGTGAACCGCGCTGCTGATTTTATACAGCATGATTCCTATGAGAAACTTAAACTAAGACATGTTACTGATTACTCTAATCTTTTCCACAGAGTCCGGCTGGAATTAGGAAAACAATCCACATCCCGCCATGAAATATGCACAGCGCAGGGGGAAAAAGCATGGGAACTCTCAACAGATACATTACTGGAAGCTTATCGTCAGCATACGGCCTCCGACGATGCACAGCGTTATCTGGAAACACTCCTTTTCCAATATGGACGCTATCTGACGATTGCCTCCTCAAGAGAGACGCCTCCTGATGATCCTTATCGTGAAACCTTGCCTTCTAACTTACAGGGAATCTGGGCCGGTGCAAATAATTCTATCTGGCATGCAGATTATCACTTGAATGTAAATCTGCAGATGAATTACTGGCCTGTTTATAATACAAATCTGGCTGAGTGTGGGAAGCCGCTCATCCGATACACCGATTCTCTGCGGGCTCCGGGCAGGGTAACTGCCGCCATTTATTCCGGAATTGCAAGTACAGAAGCACATCCGGAAAATGGTTTCATGGCACATACCCAAAATACACCTTATGGCTGGACTTGTCCCGGCTGGATCTTTGACTGGGGCTGGTCTCCGGCTGTTGTGCCGTGGCTCTTACAGAATTGTTGGGAATATTATGAATACACAAACGATATCGAATATCTTCGAGAATACATTTATCCAATGATGAAAGAAGAGGCCATTCTCTATGACCAGCTTCTTGTAGAAGATCCTGACGGACACTTAATCTCTGCCCCATCTTTTTCTCCGGAACACGGGCCTCGCACTGCCGGAAATACTTATGAACATACACTGATCTGGCAGCTCTACCACAATGTAATCCGGGCAGCCCGCATCCTCAAAACTGACGATGCACTTACAGCCGTCTGGGAAGATCATATGAAACGGTTAAAAGGTCCGATTGAGATTGGTTCTGATGGACAGATTAAAGAATGGTATGAAGAAACACTTGTAAATACTCTTGGACAAGGATTTGAACATCGGCATATTTCACATTTGCTTGGCGTTTATCCGGGAACTCTGATTTCTTTAGACACCCCGGAATTTCTGGAGGCCGCAGCAATTTCCATGAACTGCCGGACAGACGAAAGCACCGGCTGGGGAATGGGACAGCGCATCAACACATGGGCGCGGCTCCATGACGGAAACCGCGCCCACAAACTTATTACTGATCTGCTGAAAACAGGAATTATGACGAATCTCTGGGATACGCATCCTCCATTTCAGATTGACGGCAACTTTGCCCTAACTGCGGGAGTCGCAGAAATGCTTCTCCAAAGCCACCTTGACTGTATCGATCTTCTTCCGGCACTGCCGGATGCATGGAAATGCGGTCAGGTCAGCGGACTCGCTGCCCGTGGTAATCTGCGCATTTCTATGTGCTGGGAAGAGGGACAATTACAGGAAGCCACTATCTTCTCTAATAACGGTGGTCCGGTGCTGCTTCGTGTTCCAGACGGCTATTCTCTCTATGTATCCCGTCAGGATCAGCAGCCGGTTCCTGTTTTCAGCGCCGGCAATGGAAAAGAAGGATTTCAAAGTGACTCCGGTATTTCATACTGCTGCCGTTTTCTCGGCCGGTAGATCTCAGATCCAATGGCTCCCGCGACAATGATAACTGCACCTAATATCTGCAGTCCTGTCATATGCTCACGAAAGACAATAAATCCTACTAACGTCCCTACTACAACTTCCAGTGCGGACAAAATACTTGTCGTGGTAGCCTCTACATACTGAGTTGATTTCACACAGGCAACATTTGCCACCATCGTACAAAGAATTCCGATGCCAAACAAATCCACAATCAGATTTAGCATCGGTGTCTGTGTCAGATGTGCAATGGCTGCCTGTGGTTTCATTCCAAATGCCAGTACAAATGCACCTCCGAGAAATCCATACACAAGAAGCGTATCTCTCTCATAATTTTTCGCAAAAAACTTTGGAAGCAGAATCTGAAGCGCTACTCCAATCCCATTGATCACACCTGCCAAAAGACCAATGGCGTCCAGCTTCAGATTCCCTGTTCCGATCAGGTTCGCTACAAGCACTGCCCCGATCAGGCAAATGCCGATCGTAACCATTTTACTTTTCTCAAGTTTCTCCCGAAACATTACTCTTCCAAGAATTGCCACCCAGATCGGACTCATAAACATCAGTACCGTTGCCACCCCAACAGGAATTCGGGATACTGCCACACTATAGCTGACAAAACTAATACTATAGGCAACTGCCCCATATAAAATACAGATGCCAAGACCTCTCACATCAATTTTAAGCGCCGACGGCTTTGTAACAAGCAAAAACAAAAAATACGCTGCCCCTGCAAGAACGCACCGAAAGAAAGAGATCTCAATCGTTGAAAAATGATACTGTGACAAATCGCGCACAAATACTCCCATAATCCCCCACATTACCGCAGTAATCACTGCGAGCGTGATTCCTTTACTGCGATTATTCATGGCATTTACCTCTTTCATAAATCATCTGATCTTCTTTCACTGTCATCATTACCTGAACTTCTGCCAGCATTTCCGGATCTACTTCCAGAGGATTTTTATCAAGCACTGCAAAGTCAGCAAGTTTTCCGACATAGATTGTTCCCTTTCTATCTTCTTCATGGTATTGGTAAGCGCCATAACTTGTAACTGCCTTCAGCGCCTCCAGCACCGAAATTCTCTGTTCTTTCCCGATATCTTGTCCGGTTCTTGAAATCCGGTTCACTGCACAGGAAACCGTTCTCATCATATCCGGTGGAACAACCGGGCTATCCTGATGAAAAGTAAATTTCATACCGCAATCAACCGCATCCTTTGCCGGTGAAATCCTGCTGCCCCGCTCTATCCCAAAGTTCTTTAAATGGATATCGCCCCAATAGTAAGTATGTGCCACAAAGAAGCTCGGCATCATTCCCAGTTTCGCCATGCGCTGAAGCTGCTCTCTTCTCACAAGCTGGGCATGTACCATTACCGCACGATAAGTATCCTGACTCTTCTCTGATGCAAGTACCTTTTCAAATCCGGTAATATACTGCTCTGCTGCGGCGTCTCCGTTACAGTGTGCCAGAAGCTGCTGCTTTTTCTCAAGTGCAGTCCGAATGTAAGATTCCAGCACTTCATCACTGTGGATCGGATAACCACAGTAAGATTCTTCGCCAACGTACGGTTCCAGCATCCACGCTGTTTTTCCCTGTGGAGAACCGTCCAGAAAAATCTTATATCCGCCCAGTTTCAAATGTTTATGATATTTTCTATCGTACTCCGGCATTTCATCCGGTAGCTCTGCTGCCGTCATAATATCCACATAACCGACGATATCCAGCTTAAGAATCCCCATATCCGATGCAGTTTTCAACAGTTGAAAAAGCGGGCGGGCTACCATTCCATCCTGTACTGTTGTAATTCCATAGCTGGCATACAATTTCTGAGCCTCCCGGAAAAGATTCATCAGCTCTTCCACTGATGTCATCGGCAGTTTTGACTGAAATTCCAGAAATACTTTCTCCTCCATATATCCATTCGGAGTGCTTGTTCCTTCCACTCTTCCGTAACGTCCGTCTGCCCGGTCCTCTGCTGTCTCATCGATTCCCTGAAGTTCCAGACCTTTGCTGTTTGTAACCCCCATATGAGAAGAAGCGTGAATCAACAGCACCGGATTGGTATCACTGATCTGATCCAAAATAAACCGATCCGGATGCTTTCCTTCTGCAAGAAAATTATGATCATAATTGCAGCCAACGATCCACGCATCATCAGACAGTTTTCGCTTTTCCTTAAAATTCTTCATCTCTCGGATAATATCTGCAAAACTATTACAAAGCGACAGATCACACTGCGTCATTGCGTTTGCCGTTCCGGCAAAATGAGAATGGCCGTCAATTAGTCCCGGTAACATTGTTTTCCCTTCCAGATCAATGATACGGTCCCCTTCACTCCGAAGTTTCAGCAATTCTTCTTTCGTTCCCACCGCCTGTATGATACCATTTTCTGTGCAGACCGCTTCTGCATACAAATTATTTTCTTCCATTGTTAAAATGGTTCCATTTATATAAAAAGTTTTCATAAACTCTCCTTTCTTTTTTCTATAATTTACTTATGTTTCTGACAATGTCCGCCCTGCCGGTGGCTCGTTTCATTTTCATAATAATCTGTACTGTTGTTTTCATCTATTGACAACTCATCAATCATATTTCTGATTTCCCGCATTGTCATATGATGAATATCATCAACGGTAATATCCGGATTAACTTCCTTCAGCTCCAGATAAGCTTTATATTTTCCGCAGGAAAGTCCGGATTCATGAGCATTTTCTACTTCCTCAGAGTGTGCATAATAACAATAAGTATTATGTTTTTCTTCTGTATAAGACTGTAAGTTAGACAGTACCTTCTCCGATTGTGTATTCCCGCTTCCGATAACAGCAATTGTCATTATTTCATCTTTTTCTAATAAAGATATAATATCTTCACTTCTGAATATTTGATTCATAGCTTCCGAATAATCTTTAAATTTAACATTCAGTGTTTTTATTAACTCTTGCCCGTCAGCATTGTAACTTTCAAGTGAAATAATTTTATCAAAACGATTTATCTCCAGTTCTATCGATGGATTGATATCGATACTAATTTCTACTGTAGGTGTAAAGTAAAGCCAGTGTCCGCCTATGAACAGCAGCACCGCACATGCAAACACAGATACAAGATATTTATAATTTCCAGTTCTTACTTTACTATATCCATTTGTTTTTTGGAAGATAAATTCTTTTGTTTTTTCTTTTAGTTCATTTTCCGCCTGTATTTGCTCAAATGCTTCTTTTATCTTACCATTCATATTCGTCACCTCCCAGTTTCTCCCGAAGCATTTTCTTAGAACGAGTCAGAAGCGTATAAATTGTATTTACCTTTTTTCCTAAAATGTGACTAATTTCAGGAGCAGTATAACCTTCATAATAATGTAAATATACAACATCCCTATATTTCTGTGGAAGTGATATTACTGCTTCCAAAACTTCTTTATGTTCTTCTTGCATTTCTGCAGGTTTTTCTAAAATTTCATCCAACGATGTTGTATGACTGTGAAAAAAATTTTTCAGCAGATCTTTACAGGCATTAATTGTAACACGGATAAACCAGGACTTCTCATGTTCTTTATTTTCAAAGCAAATAGAACTAAGGACATATTTCAAAAATACTGTTTGAAATATGTCCTCGGTATCAGCATAATTCTTTAAATGTATCATGCAGAGCCTTCGAACAATGTCAGAATACTGCTCGATTGCCCTGCTTACCTCTTCCTCACTCCGCATAGAATATCACCTGTTACCTGTTATGACAGCCACCAAAACATCTTCTTCGTCTTGCCCTGTAGTTATCGCAAACTCCATTATAATCCGCGTCTGCAAAATACTTTCCATATCCTGCTTCACTTATAATACGACTGACAGACTGATATCCGTTCATATTTTTTATTTTCATTTTGATTATAGCATATCAGTTTAAGCAAGGAGACAATTTTTCTAATTATATTTCCACAATCTTTCTGCCGCCGGCGCCCAGTTGTCTGCATACTCAACACATTTATCACACAAATGATCTACACTTTCCGGCGACTGAAGGTCGGTAGAAACTGCTCCGGTACGATGAATCATTTCCCTTAGTTTTTCCGGATTTTCCAACATCGGACATGGACGCAAATGATTTTCATTAAACGGCTGTCCATTATGATACGCCATAAAAACAGGTGACTGCAGACATTCTAATAATGACTTTTCCCGGATATTCGAATCAGAATAATGTACAAATACACAAGGGTCTACATCGCCATTGGCATTGATATGAAGATACCTTCTTCCGCCGGCAATACAACCGCCAACATATTCCCCATCATTCTGAAAATCCATCGCAAAAATCGGTTTTGTTCTTCTAATCTCACGAATTCTGTGATACATAAATTCTCTCTGCTCCGGATTCGGCAGAAGTTCCGGTACTGCATCGTTTCCTACCGGCATATAGTGAAAATACCATACAAATTTTGCTCCCCATTTTATCATTTGATCCACAAATTCGAATGAACTGATAGAATCTAAATTCTGACTTGTATAACAGCATGAAATTCCAAATGGAAGACGTTTTTCCTTTAACAGCTCCATTGCTTTTACCACTTTCCGGTAAGTTCCATTTCCTCTTCTTCCATCCGTTGCTGATTCGAATCCCTCAACACTGATAGCCGGAATAAAGTTCTTAACCCGAAGCATTTCATTTGCAAATTCCTCATCGATCAATGTTGCATTTGTAAAACTCAAAAACTGACAGTCATGGTGTTTTCTGCATAAGGTAATTAGGTCTTTTTTTTCTTACAAGCGGTTCTCCCCCTGTGTAAATATACATATAAATGCCAAGCTCTTTTCCCTGCATGATAACAGAATCAATATCTTCTATCGTCAGATTCAGTTTATTTCCATATTCAGCAGCCCAGCATCCCGTACAGTGAAGATTGCATGCAGAAGTTGGATCAAGAAGAATCGCCCACGGTATATTACATCCGTATTTCTTTCTGCTTTCCTCCTGCTTCGGCCAACCGACAATATTGGCATTAAAGAAGAAATTTTCCAACGTCGCTTTCATTACTTCTTTATCAATATCTTTGAATATACTCATAATTAATTGATACATATTGTTCTCAGGATCTGCTAATACATTGCGAAATGCGGCTCTTTGCGTTGGAAAGCTGTTAGGTCCCTCCCCCGCAAATTTATCTACCAAATCCATTAATTTGTGAACATTTTTTTCTGGATCTTTTTCTAAATAATCAAACGCTTTTTTCAATGTTGCTCTTTTCAACTCATTTGTAAATCCCATACCAAAGTCTCCTTCTTATTTTTCTTTTCTGTGCTGCTCATTTTCTTTTCCGTAAATTTCAATTGTATAATCTCTTCGAAATGTGTTAACCGTATTCTGTACTACATACAAATTCATAACCCCATATGCCAAAATCGTTAATCCGATTACTCTGATAATTAATCTTGTCCCACGCAGCGGCGCTGCTGCCAGTAAACCGCCGATCACTGCCGTTATAAGTCCAATGATAAGTATAAGCCACCAACTCTTCATTCCTATTTGCCGTGCATCAATTGCTGTCTGAATTTTCAGTAATGCTTCCATTAGCATAAATAATCCAAGACAGATTGTGAGAATCCGTATCATATCTTTTGTCCACATAAGCATCAAAATCCCTATTACAATCGATACAATTCCCATCGCCAGATCATGCTGAAACGCCAACTGCAGTAAATCTTTTGAAAAATATCCAATTACTTTAGCGATACCGATGCCGATAAATAATATTCCTCCAATCTTATATATCCACTGTATTCCAATCTTTGGATATATCATTAAAAAAATTCCATACAGAAGCAGCATAAAAGATACAATACTATATACGATCTTTACCTTTTTCAAGACTTTCACCTGATCACCTTCTTTCTCTTCTCTTATCCGATGCCAACACCATATCTGAAAAATGATTAAAAAAATACAGACAAAACACTGATTTCATCTGTATTTCATACATTTTCAGTTTTTTGTCTGCAAATTTTAGTTTTTTAAAAGTTTTATCTTCTCCTTAAATTATCTTTACAGAAAGATTTTTTTTGATACAATAAAAGAAAATACGGATTTTCTATGAGAAATGGAAGTGACTCAAAATGTACACCTATGAAGAATTAAAAGAGTTCGTGGATCATTGTCACAGATGCCCGCTTTGTCAGACCCGTACCCGCTCTGTTATGGGACAGGGCAACCTGCATGGAGAAATTCTTTTCATTGCAGAAGCCCCAGGCTACAATGAAGACCGGGACGGTGTTCCCTTTACCGGAAAATCAGGCGAATTATTTGATCGATTATTAGATGAGATTGGAATGAAACGCGAAGAAATCTACCTCACAAACATTGTGAAATGCCATCCGCCCGGAAACAGAGATCCTTATCCGGAAGAACAGGAAGCCTGCATCCCATATCTAAAGTATGAAACTGCACTTCTTCGCCCAAAGATTATTGTATGTCTTGGAAGAATTGCAGCACAGCGAGTCATACGGCCGGATTATCGGATTACAAAAGAACACGGTATGTTTCTTGAACGAAAAAACACCTGGCTGACTGCTGTTTATCATCCATCCGCTGTACTTCGGGATCCGGCAAAACTGCCCCTAATCCAGGAAGACTTTCGTAAAATCAGGGAATTGCAGAAACAATTGACTTCTTTCCCAAATAATTAAAATCATCACGGAGGCGTTATTATGTTTCAAAAATTAGTCGCTGTTGAACAGCTAAACCTTGTACCTCATGCAAATGAAGAAATTGCAAAGCGAGCTCTTGAATATGTTCACTATGAAGATATACCGGAAACAGAAGAAGAAGTTATCCGGCGTGCAAAAGATGCAGATGCAATTTTAGTAAATCTTACAACCCAGATTACGGCAAATATCATCGAACATTGTCCAAAGCTGCGTTATATCGGAATGTGCTGCAGTCTGTATGATGAGAATAGTGCAAGTGTCGATATCCGTTGTGCAAGAAAGCATAATATCATTGTAAAAGGTGTAAATGATTATGGTGATAACGGCGTAGGCGAATATGTTGTGGCAGAATTATCCTCACTTTTACACGGATTTCATGGTAAACGCTGGGATGAACGTTCCTTCGAACTTACCGGTTTTCCTGTTGGAATCATCGGCATGGGTGCGACTGGAAAAACCGTAGCAAAAGCCTTGCATTTTTTCGGTGCAGATCTTACCTACTACAGTCGAAGCAGAAAGCCGGAGATAGAAGAAATGGGAATTTCTTATATGCCATTAGACGCTCTTTTAGAAAAGAATTACTGCATCTGCACATGTCTCAATAAATTTGTCACACTATTAAATAAACCTGAATTTGAAAAACTGGGAAACCATAAAATTCTTTTTAATACCGGTCTCACACCAGCCAGTGATCTGAATGCACTAAAACAATGGTTATCTCATGGAGACAATTATTACTATTGCGACAGCAATATGGCATTAGGCGATCAAAGTCTGAGAAACTATGAACATGTAAGCTGTTTCGGTGGATATTCTGGTGGATCTTATCAGGCAATTGAGCGCTTAACAGAGAAAACGCTTCAAAATATGGATGCGTTTTTAAAAGAGGATTAAGATTAATTGCATTACATAATGTGGCAACAAATTCAATAGAGCTCGTATCAAAAACTATAAATTCTGATACGAGCTCTATTTTTTATATTTCAACAACAATTCTTATCTACTATTTGTTTATAGTAAGAATCACAATTTCACTATTACTTCCAATCCGCATAGGCATTTGAAAAAACCCCACTCCGGAAGAGACTATACTTTGTGTATCATTCTCTTTAAAATATCCATAATATCCTTGTTTTCCATATGCAAGTCTGGTAAATATATTTGCCGGAAAAAACTGTCCTTTATGAGTATGACCACATAAAACCAAATCCATATGGTTTTCTACTGCTTCTTTTATTCCCAGTGGATTATGATCAATAACAATTTTCAGTTTTTTCTTGTCAAATTCCTCTTTTTCTAATCCTGAAATAATATCTTTTAATGATTTTCTGTCCGGATTTGTTGTCACGTCATCTCTTCCAATAATAATACAGGAATCTGCCATTTCAACTTCGTCTATCAATAAATCAATCTCCGCCTTTTGATAAAAATTTTGCATTACTGCAGAACATGAACCTGGATCATGATTTCCCAATACAGCATAAATTTTTCCTTTCGGTCTCAGTTTTCTAAGAACTTCCGCTATTTTAGCTTTATCACAATAATCAAAAGCTTCTACATCAAACATATCTCCTGCAATTATAATCTTATCTGCGTGTATACGATTTACCATAGATACCATCTTCTCTAATTGCTTCAAATTCACAAAGGTTCCAACATGAATATCACTTAAAAGAACTATCGTTTCCTTTTTTGTATAGTGCTCGATTGAAAACTTGTATTCTTTTAAATATATTTTTTTTGCATGTACAAATCCGTAGCAAGTAAGAATCATCGAACTTATCATCGGAATTATATACCATTTATCCTCCGGAATCCGGAACAACACATCTGCAATATCATAAACCCACAGAGCTAATACAAGATATAATAAAAAACAAACAATTATGCTGCATATTTCATAGAAATTTCTTGTAACTTTTTTCTCTTTTCCACACTTCAGATATAAAAACATATATCCTAAAAGTACTACCAAAACGAGAAAAATTTCCAAAGTAAAATCATAAGCAAAAACGCTCTTTAGCATTTTTCCCATACGATCTGATACATAAAAAATCGACAGTACAGAAAATATGCCAAAAAGATATTCAAACATTTTTCCGCGAATAAATTTCCCAAAATATTTCATTTGCTCGCACACTTCCTTTTTAGTAAAATTGTTTATTTTCTTCCATAGGATTTATTATATGCGATTTTATAAAAAAGGCAAATGAAATATTATTTCTAATTCAGCTTCATTCCATCTTTGAAGGCTTCGCCCACACGCTCAGTTACTTTATAATATCCGTGCGTATACGGATTAAATGTGATATTATAAGAAACATTATGAAATAAGATAAAAATAAAAAATCTTATGAAAGGAATCGGACGTCTTGCGCATATTATATATGTAAGGCCTTAAGGAGTGAACATATATGTCAAAAGAAGACTTTGCAGTCTTAGCAGAAAAATACATGGATACCATATATCGAGTAGCATACAGCTGGACGAAGAATTCAGATGATGCAAATGATGTGACGCAGGACGTTTTAATACAACTATACAAAACAACAAAGGAATTTGAATCAGATTCCCATTTAAAAAACTGGTTAATCAGAGTCACCGTCAATCAATGCAAAATGCTCTTCCGTTCTCTATGGAGCAAAATGGAGGACATCGGAGAATATGCAAATACCCTCGGATTTGAAGAAGAAAGTCATCTAGATCTTTTCCAGGCAGTAATGAATCTGGACAAAAAGTATAGAGTCCCTATCTTGCTGTTTTATTATGAAGGATATTCTACTGCTGAAATAGCATCGATATTAGGCATCCCCGAAAAAACAGTCAGCACAAGGCTGTTCCGTGCGAAGGTTAAATTGAAAGATTATCTGAAGGAGGAGTAGATCATGACAGATAAGGAAAAATTTCAGAAAACATTTGATAAACTGCATGCTTCTCCGGATGTATTGACGGAGGTGCTAAATATGACAACAGAGAAAAAAGCTGTTCCCATTAGAAGAAAACGATACACGACAAAGGTTGCAGCTGCTGTAGCTACATTGGTATTAATTGTTGGATCTGGAAGTGCGGCATATGCAATGGATCTTGGTGGAATTCAAAGAATAGTTCAGGTATGGATCCATGGAGATCAGACTAATGCAATATTTACCATAGATGAAGGAACATATACTCTCGATTATACAGATGAAAATGGGAAGGAGGTCCGCCGGGGTGGAGGTGGTGTTGCCTTTAATGCGGATGGATCTGAAAGACCATTAACTGAAGAAGAACTCTGGAGTGAAATCAATGCCCCGGAGGTTGAATACGAAGATGATGGAAGAGTCATTGTTTACTATCTGAATCAGCAAATGGACATTACCGATAAATTTGAAAATGACATTTGTTACTTACAGCTTCAGGTTGATGGAGAAACAAGATATATGACCGTTAAATATCAGAATGGTTATGTAATGAGTCCTCATGGTTATGTACAACCAGACGAGTTTAATTCAACACCAGCAGAATAATATGAACGAGGGGCTGGCACACTAACTAATTAGTGCGCCAGCCTCTTTTCACTGCAAAAAATTCTCATTCTTTCCATTTACAAAAGCTAACTGCCCAGTATCATTTTTAAATCATGTAGATTTGCTCATTCCTATTCTATACTACTTAAATCAGTATTCCTTCCAGATGATCTAATTCATGCTGACAGATTTGTGCCGTCCAGCCAGTAAGTTTCACATGCTGTTTCTTCCAATTCATATCCAAATATTCAACTTCTATATTTTGATATCTTGTCGTTTTCCGCACTCCTGAGAGAGATAAACATCCCTCTTCTGTCTCATAAGGGGAATCTTTTTTCACTAATACCGGATTAAACATTACCACATCTACTAATCCCATATTTACAATAATTACACGCTTTTTCACACCGATCATGTTTGCTGCCATACCAACACATCCCGCCCGGTTTGCAGTTAATGTATCCATTAAATCTCTTCCCACCTGAAGATCCTCTTTTGTTGCCGGCTCTGATTTTTGTCTCAAGAAAAATATATCTTTCATAATTGGTTTTACCATCTTCGTTTTCTCCTTTTTGCTCTTTCTATAAGAATATATTGACTTTTATAGCATCTTTACTTGCAATGATAGCGTACTTTTCCTTCACTCTTCTTCCCATATTCAATCGCCTCCTCTGGACAACAACAAATACACGCCATACAGTGTGTACATTCATTTCCCCAAACAGGCTTACCTTTTTCCAGCCGAATATTGTTTAACGGACATAAGGACGCACATTTTCCGCATCCGATACAGGAATTCTTCGCATAAAACGGTGTGGCTTTTACAAATAATGGATAAAATAATTGATTCACTAATCCGCTTAAAAGCCCGTCCCATAAATGATTCTTTCGATCCGGAAACATCTTCGCCAACTGGATACAGCTAATTGCTTCTTCGATTGTAACATCTGCCGCTGCTATGATCTTTTCTGCCTCTTTTTCATCCGGCACCGGAAACATGGCAATGTAATTCTCAGGCATAATAATCTGTATTGTCCCCATATACTTCCAATCTTTTTTCATGCAAAGTTCCCTGTTGTATCGATCTGCTTTTCCAATAGAATCTCCACAATTCATTACAAACCATACACGTTCTACATCGATAAATGACGTTTGTAAAAGCCATTCTTTCACCAAATTAGGTATTCTCCAGGCATAGGTAGGTGTCACTATAATCAAATCTCCTGAAATCCTAATGGAACTGGCATCATTTTGTTTTATTCGATCATTGATACATATCATGTTATCACAAGTTTTTTTCGCAATTTTTTCCGCAATATATCGACTGTTTCCAGTTCCTGTAAAAAATAAAATCATAATCTCAATCCACCTCTCAAAAAAATTAGACCTCATAAATTATTGGGTTTAAATAAGCTATCTAATCCTTTCCGCATTTCTCAACTTTTCTCGCTTATCAAATATTATCTATATTATAGTTCATTCTCTTTCTAAGTAAAACCTTATTATAATTATGTAATTCTATAATCTGGTACGACGTAAAAATAATTTGCATCTAAAAAAGGCGGTTGTAAATAAAGTTTGCTAGACTTTATAACATGAAACAGTAAAATAGAATTAACAAAAGGAGGTCGATATAATGAAGATAGGAGAAACGATTTTAAAATTACGAGAAGCGAAAAAAATGTCTCAAGAAGAGTTTGCACAACATTATCATGTGACGAGGCAAACTATTTCAAATTGGGAAAAAGAAAAAAATTATCCGGATTTGCAAACATTAGTCCAGATTAGTAACGAATCAGGAATTTCACTAGATTCTATGCTCAAGGATAATTTTTCTCTAGTACAAGAAATTGATAAAAAAGTGCGGCATCTAAAAATATTTAAAATTGGAACAACCATTGTATTAGCGATAGTCCTTTTAATTTCATCCTATATCGGAATTCAAAAAGGGCGACAGAATCATCTCATCCGGACATATGAAGACACGTTAGAAGAAATGGGATTTGAAAAGGAAGGAAATAACTATTACTTAACAGATTCTGATTTTAAATATGAAGTCTATATATTTGACCGGCCGGATATATGGGAATTGAATCAAAAAATGAGTGATAGCGAAAAATTTATAATAGCCACACTTCTCGAAAATAATCCTGATTTGAAAGACAATTTAGATGTTACCATTCGGAAAACAAATGATTTTATAACACTTTATCTTTCCAAAGGAACTCACACGATAAATGATACTTCTCCACAGATCAGAGAATATAGCCTTGATAAAAATGGTCAGATCAAGCATAAAGAAAAAATGGATACAGTTGATTATGAAATATATGACCAATTGAAAGATGAGATAGCAAATGGTGTAAAAAAACTAAATGAAATGTATTCAACTCTTTACGAATAAGGCACATAAAAGCCCTGTCAAGAGCCTTGTCGCCATTGGCGATACTTTGCACTCTTTACTGGGCTTTTTGTTTGCTATATCTTTCATTTTGTGTATGTTCGGACTAATTGCTGAATTACATTTGTTTTCTTTTTTCTAACTGAGATGCCTCAGCCCAATCGTTATAATTTCTTCATATGCTTTAAACATTATCCTGAACCTGTGATTCTGGAATATGCTTATATAAACAATTGTCTTCCTCCACCATTACATCATAGGATGGTTCGTCCTTCTGAAAAAAAGTCCCATAGGCATCTACAACATATACATACCCTTGCTTAACAATACCATTGATTTCAAAACTTACTTTGTCATTTCTTTTATATTTCGGTTTTCCTAACATAATTATACCTCTTCAAAAGCTCTAATAAAATCAGATCGGTTCACCTATTGTAACCCGGATATCTATTGATTTCTACGTTCCCACAACACAAGTATAATACAACTCTCCACTTTTGGCTACCTTAACCCACCATCTAAATCCTGATTTATTTTTCTCATCCTTTTTGCAATTTCTGCTAATCATTCCGCAAGGTTCATCGCCAAGAGGATTGAAACTTCCGTCCCCCGCTTAAGAGAGCGAATAGGCGCTGTCAACTGTTTAATATCTTATTCTGTCGATAATTGATTCCTTCTTCACATTTTTACTTAATATAAAGGACAATATCATCTGCATAATTAATAGTATTAAAATCATAACCAAAACTTCAGCTACCGGAAAATGATATATACTGATTCCAAAAAAACCTTCTTCCTTTGAGTATAAAAATGCCCCATATCCTGCCGGAAGACCTATAATCAAAGAGATTAAAATTGAACCTACGGTGAAGAAGATACCCTCAAGCTGAAGCATTTTCCCTAGCTGCCTGTTACTCATTCCAACCGCCTGAAGTATACCAAACTCTCTCTTTCGTGTGATTACATTCATAATCATCGTATTTGCCATATTAAGGAAGCATATTGTTCCAATCAATCCAAGAAAGGTGTATGCCATCACCTTAACAAGAAGCGTCTGTTTTTCGGCAAGCTCATATACTTCATCATAACTCTCCCAGTAAACATGTTCATCATTTTCATAAAGCTGCTCTATTTTACCCTCAACAGCTGTTTTCGCATCATCATCACACCAAATCCAAAGATATGCATAACTCTTATCATACAGGCCAAGCTTTTTAGCAGTATCTTCTGTTATAACATAATCTGCCAATACACTTCCGAAAGAACCCATAGCTTCGCCGCTGTACTTAGCACTTGATTCATCACTATTTAATGTTACATCAAGTTTATCTCCGATTTTTTGTCCTGATTCTTTCATAAAATGAGAAAATGTATATACATATCCATTGGTTTTGCTGACGGAATCATAAGTAAAATCTCCGACTACTCCTGATTTTTCAAGTTCATTTTCAAAGCTTTCTCTATCGAATATTGCAACATCTCGTTTTACTCCATCTTCAGTAAAAGTAAGAAATCTTCTTGTCTTTGTTTTTTCTACACCGTCGATTGCTTCAAACGCTTCTATTACTTTATCTGTAATCGGATTGCGCTTTATAATCTCATCAAGATTGTTTTCTGTGTAAACCTGATCTGAATTATCATAGTTTAGCTCTATCTGATAATCGCCATACTCCACATTGTTTCTGGCATCATATCCCGGATCAATACTGCTTGTAAGACTTGATATTATAACAAACAAGATACATGAAAGTCCCATAACAAATATGGTTATAACATTTCTCTTTTTATTAGTAGCAAGATCTGATTTAATCAGTCCCATGATACTTAATGCCTTATGACCTTTTCTGTAACCTTTTTTGCTTACTGCAGACTCTTCGTATGAAAACGCACTGACAGGCGTAATTGTTGTAACCGTTTTGACCGCTCTGATTAACGCAAGTCTTACGGTAATAAGTGATATCAGCGCTGAAATTATAATAACAGGCAGAGAAAATAAAGAAACATCTTTAATCGCCAAATATTCATTACTATCTCTGGCAAAATCCATTGCAGTGTTAAATAAAAGTGATGTTGCAAAATACCCAACTACAAGACCAATTGGTATTGCAAATATTGAAAGAAGCATTCCTTCTGTTACAATTATTTTTTTCATCTGCTTCTTTGTTGCACCAATTGCTTTGATTTTTCCATACTCCTGTATTTTTCGTGCAATTCCGATTTGGAATATGTTGTAAATAACAACTGCTGCAAAAATAACTACAATCAGACAGATAAAAACACATGGAATCAAAACTTCTGCAGTTGGTGAATATTTTGTTACAATGAGATTTCCATTCTCTGATATTGCTTTTTCATCTACCCCAAGCTTATCTGCAAGATCTTTAATCAGTGCCTTTATCTCATCATAATCGCCTTTTATGCTTTCATTAAAAGTGAAATATGCTGTATATCTTTCTTCTCCGTCAGAAACTCTGCTGTCATAACATTTCTTTGAAACAAGAACTGTCGATGATTGCTGACTTTCGTTTCCGACGCCATCTTTCATTATGCCGGAAATTACAAATTCATGATTTTGAAAAGCTTCCGTTCCATTTTGTCTTACAGGGACAGTTACTTTATCTCCAACTTCTATATTGTTATATCCCAGTTGTTCAAAAAATACTTTTGACGCTGCAATTTCATTTTCATCTTCCGGCATCTTTCCATCTCTAATCATCGTGTATGCGTTTGTCATAAGCAGCGCATTTTCATCCGCCCATACTAACTTAGAATGTCCTTTTGTGTCAGATTCACCGATAGATGCCATCAGACCAATTTCATCAAACTCCCCTCTTTTTCCCATTTCATTGATCTGATCATTATTCATGCCGGCAAATGCACCAATATAGTTTCCATATAGATTTTCTGCATTTTCAATATTGCCTTTTATACCGCCATAGCCAAATGTTCCTATAGCAGTAATCAGCATCGTTGTAAGTGCAATTGCGCCATGATAAGAAGGCTTCTTGTCTTATTTTCTTTGTTATTGCTTATCGCTATCTTTCCCAAAATCTTCATTTTAGCTCAGCCACCTTTCCGTCCTCAATGACAAGAATTCTGTCTGCCAGCTGGGCAATTTCTTCATTATGCGTAATAATCACAAGCGTCTGACCATATTTTTCCGCAGACAACTTCAGCATCGAAATAACTTCTTCTCCTGTCTTAGTATCCAGGTTTCCCGTCGGCTCATCAGCTAACACAATATCAGGCTTTGAAGCCAGAGCTCTTGCAATGGCAACTCTTTGCTGCTGTCCTCCTGATAAGGTGGATGGAAGATTATTCACCTTTTCTTCTATTCCCAAAGTTTTTAAAATATCATTGACATACTTTTCATTTGGTTCTTTTCCATCTAATCCAAGCGGCAAAACCACATTTTCATATACATTAATGGATGATACCAGATTAAATGCCTGAAAAACAAAACCGATCTTCTGTCTTCTAAACACTGCCAGTTCATCTTCAGACATATTGAAAATATCTTGCCCCTTTATGAATACTTTGCCGCATGTAGGATAATCAAGACCTCCTAAAAGATGTAACAGCGTACTCTTACCGGAGCCTGACTTTCCTATGATTGCAACAAATTCGCCTCTTTTAATTTCTATTTCCGTATTCTGAACTGCCTTTACCTGGTTATCTCCTTCACCGTAATATTTACACAGGTTTTCTGTCCTTAAAATTGTATCCATATTAACTACCTCCTCTTTACTGTTCATATTACAGCAAAAGCATTACCGTTTTCTTTCAGAATAAAATAAAGTCTTACAGATTTGTAAGACTTCACTGAATGATTGGGAGATGAACAACGAATATGCTGCCCTTCTTTTTTCCATCAACCACATTATCTTTTACCATAATTGTCCCATTATGCTCTGATATAATACGCCTTGCAAGATAAAGCCCTACGCCACTGCCTTCGACTGAACTGCTGTTATTTCCACGATAAAAACGCTTAAATATACTGTGCTTTTCTTCATCGGAAATTCCTGATCCCTGATCTTTAAATTCAATTCTGACCATTGCATTTAGCTTCATAATGTGAATTGAAATATTCATATTTTCATCAGAATATTTTATTGCATTATCAAGAATATTAACAAAAGCTTCTGAAAGCCATTTTTTATCGCACATTATAGTTGGCAGCTTATCCTCTCCGCAGTCATCAAAATCTATTGAAATATTCTTTTCATCTGCTTTTAACCAGATACCGTTCACTGCTTCTAAAACCGAATCAAACAAATTCCCTTCCGTAAGCTTGATATCTATCATTCCGCTTTCAAGTCTCGAAATATTGACAAGAGAAAGAATTAGTTTTTCCAATGCTGCAATTTGAAATCCCATAAGAGTTTCCAATTCTTTTCTTTCATCTGATGAAAGTTTCCCATTTTCCATTAATTCATAAGTTGATTTTATTGCTGCAAGCGGAGTCTTTAACTGATGTGAGATATCGGTAACCACATCCTTCGTTTCTCTTTTGTCATTTTCAGCTTTCTCTTTCACAACAGAAATGCTGCTGTATAAACTATCAATTAAAGTCTCAAGTCGTGCAATACTTAAATGACACTCTGATCCGGCAAGATTTCTAAACTCTGATTCAGAAGGATTATAGCTTCCGTCTTTTAAAGCATTAAGTGTGCACTCGATATCCTCAATGACATAATTATATTTATTTTCAATTTCTTTTTCCTGTCTTTTTAAACTTACTGCAATAACAAGATATACTACAGAAGATGAAACAAGCATAAATATCGTTGATTTTATAACTTCCCTATATGTACTGCTTGCATTATCTTTTATGTATCCGTATTTTTCCAAAACAATTTCTGCTTCTTCTAAAGTCATTTCACTTTGCTGTTTCTCGGCAAGTATACTTCCAAGCCTTAAAGTCTCGTCTTTATATGAAAAATATTCTTTTGTAATCACTGCGGTATTCAACAGTATCAATGATATCAAGGGGATCATGTACCATTTGAACTTTTTAATTTTTGACATTCCAGACATACCCAAGTCCTCTTACATTTTTAATCAGATTCTTCCCGTCATCTCCTGAACTAAGCTTCTTTCTTAATCTTGTAATATTCACAGCAACCGTGTTTTCATCTACAAAATCACTATCGATATCAAAGATTTTTTCAAGTATCTGTTCCTTAGATAAAATAATGTTTGGATTTTCAATAAACATCAAAAGGAGTTTCCATTCATTCTTTGATAATGAAACTTCGACGTCATTTACATAAACCTTCACTGCAGTTTTATCAACTTTTACATTGCCTGCTTTTATAATCTTGTTTTCACTGGCACTTTCTTTTCTAAAGTATGCATTTATTTTCATAATAAGGACTGATAAGCTAAAAGGTTTTGCTATATAATCGTCTGCGCCCGCTTCATATCCCATTACCATATCCGTTTCCTGATCCAGTGCAGTAAGCATTATGAAATGTGCATTTGTTTTATTTCTAATGCTCTTTATATAGTCAAGTCCGCTGCCATCCGGAAGATTAATATCACAGAGCAGCATTTCCGGAGTAAATGCTCCCATGATCTGCTCTGCCTCCGATATACTTCCTGCCGTCTTAACTTCATATCCTTCCTTTTGAAGAGAAATTTCTATGCTTCTTCTAATACTTAATTCATCTTCTAATATTAAAATCCTTCCCATATATCTATCCCTTCCATTGTATACTCTAATATTAACTCATATATATTAACTCAAATAGTATAACATATATAAGAGCGAATAGGTGGTGTCAATTCCGGATGCCGCAAAGAAATCTACAAATCTGGGCGAGTTGGAGAAAAAAATTTTGTTGATTGTAATTCAAACTGCAATAATTATTCTTTAGAAAGCAATGTCAACCCTCCTCATCTAAATCAAGTTTTAATACCCCAAAATATATTGACCATATATGAAATATAATTTATTATTTAAGTATAAAACAACCATTATAAATCCAGTATATCAATAAATAGGAGGGAGCAAAATATGAACGAAAATAAGATTTCAAACAGCATTTATATTTCTTTTGCCACATTGGAAGTTATGTTGGGAATATATCTTTCTGAATCATATGACAATGGCGGTTGGTTTTTATTTTGGCTGATGCCGATCCTTCTGATCATGGTACCTTGTTATAGAATAATTAAAGAGAATTGGAAATCAAATAACTAGGGGCTATTTTTTCATAAAATTCTTTGGTGTGAATATGTGATTTATTTTATATTTGGTTATAAATTCAGAAACCATTAAGTTCCAGTTTGGTTTTGTATTGTCGAGCCTCTCCTTTATGGAAAGGCTCGATTTTTATTGTCAGAGCCCTGACAATAAAGATTTTCCAGACACTGTCCGGAAGATCTCCTCGTAAATTATTTCTGTTGTTTATTATTTTAATAATTCTGCCAGATAATGTTCATCCTTGTTATGGGAGCCATTATATTTTTTATACTCTTTGATGCATCGTACCAGCAATTCTGGATTACTTCCAAAATAATCCGTATAGAACGATGTACTGTTATCATATTTTTTCTTTCCACATTTGATATTTGCCTTTGCAAAATCTTTGGGTTTCATGCTTGATTTTACTTTTTCATAAGCACTTGTCAGTTGCTCGGCTATAATAAAGAGCATCTCTAATTCTGGTTTTGTACAATATTTTTCTACACTAACAACTTTATGCTTATATTCCGGTGGGATCTTCAATGCATCACTTTGTTTATCTCCAATGCGGTAAATTTTTACTTCACCTGAATAAATATTTAATTCTGTCCGCACTTGGGCAGAAGACTTAATTTGTCTTGCATGATAAGGCGTCAATCCAAGTAAATCATCCTCTGTAAAATTCAGGCAGTCATTTTTCAAAAGGATATTTATGATTTCCCGTTCATTCGGTCCTTCACACATAATAAGCAGCTTCATTTCTTCAATTCTTTCTTCAAACACATCAATTCTTCATAGTTGACAGCTGTTTGAAAAACATTATTATAAAACTGCCTGCTTTTTAATAATTCTGGTCTGATGTCATATCCGCTATACATATTGGTAAGATATACTTTTTCATTAGCTCTGGAAATAAAAATATTATCCTGACGATTGAACAAATCCAGTAATTCGCAATAGTGAGTAGTAAAGATCAATGTCGCTTTGTGCTTATTTACAGACTTATCTTTATAAAGGCTAATCATATTTTCCACTAATGTTTTATGAAAATGATTTTCCACTTCATCTACAATGAGATCAAAGCCATTCTGCAAAGATGCAACAACCAGGATATATAAAAGCATTCCCTTTGTAGTACCACTGGATAATTGATACAAAAGCTCTTTGTCTGAAAGAGTTCTTTCCTGTCCGCAGAAAACCATTTTATAATTATGGTCATCCAGTTTTTTTAAATCTGAAATATTTTCATCAAAAATAGAAATTACTTTGCTTAATATATCCGTTGAAATATGATAATCTTTCAGTGTGGCAAAAAGCAAACGATACGTATCTGCACCATTTCCAAAACTATCAAAATAAATTGCTCTTGTTGCTTTCTTCTTCAACACAAAAAATATACTGGAAGTATCTTCTGGAAGTTCACCTGGTGCATTTACATCAGAAAATCCTTCCTCAGTATAAATTCCTTTTATGTTGCTCTTGTAATATTTCTTTCTACGGATTCTTTGATTCGTAAAAATAGCCTTACTTCCAATAGAATCGCTATTCCTAAGAACTGTCTCGTAACGGTAAATATATCCATCATAATAAAAGTCCATCAAAAGTTCCACGTTTTCAAAACTGTATGGCTTTGCTTCCAGGCGGAAATCACCAAGAATAGAGAAGCACGCATCTAATAATTCAACTGCTGTGGTTTTTCCAGAAGCATTCTTTCCAACAAATGCCATCGTGTTATACGTATACAATTCGTCAGCAATTTCTTGCAGCTCGTACTCTTTATCTTCTAATGTTTTTTTTGATCTTGCCACAAGATCAATTTCAAATTCATCTGAACAATTTTTGAAGTGGTTCGCTTTTACATGCAATAATTTCATCACTTCTCACCTCCTACCCACATCATATCATTTTATAGATATTAAAACAATAAAAATGTTCTAATTTAGATATTATTAGGATATTATATCCATTTTCCCTTATTATATGCATGTGGTTACTTTTCCTATCTGATTAGTCACTTCAAGATGATACTAACTATTTTTCTCTACACAAACTTCTTCTTTGTTAATCTATAACTCATAGAAATCAGATTTTTATCTCATCTTCTTCCACACTTCCATCTAAAAGAATACTGATCCATTGTTCTTTATTCATGTGATATGCTGGAAAGTATCCTGTTTTCTGTCTCAGAGTACCTATGAGGAATGGATCACACTTTTGTGATTTATGTTTTGGTACAGTCGCATGAGTGCAGGGATTCTTCTCCATCAATTCCCATTTCACTGCCTGCTCAAAACAGTTCCTAAGTAGCTTATTAACATCCCTGACCGTACTGGACGATACAAATTCATTTCGACTGGTTTTATTTAATGGATTGATAACAGCACGCCTCTTTAAAAGACTCTGATAATATCTTTCGATGAATCGGGTATTGATCTCTGACAGCTTCGCATCACCAATGACCGGAAGAATATAGTTATTGATAAGAGAGACATTTCCTTCATATGTAGAAAGTGCCCAGTTTTCTTTTCCATACAAAGCAACATATTCTGTAATAAGCTCATCCAGTGTTTTGCATTTACGGACGACAAATGATCCCATCTCTTTTTTATATTCAATTTCTTTTTTTCTTCTCTTTGCTTCGGCTTTTGTTTCATAGGTTTCCCATTTCTGTTTCCTCTCACCTTTTTCATTCGTATAAGAATAGATTACATTGAATTTTCCGTTTCGTTCTCTTATTGATGCCATATTATTGCATGCTCCTTTCCAAATCTCTTTGTTCCATCCAGCTTTCCCATTTCCGGCACGGTCATCCAGGTTCTCTTTTGTGTTGGACGCCGTTTGTAAGGACTTTCTTCTGAAATCTTCGAAATGATTTCTTCCACATCGTCCATTTCCGGAACTCCTTTTTGTTTCATAATTGCTGTTGCCATTTATTCTTCACTTCCTGTCTTTTTTAGTGTTAGTGTTTTTTCTTATATCATATCTCAAATCCAGATAAAAATTTAGGATGTCGATGCAGACAAAATCTGCCTGATCAACACCCTGTTTTTTACTGTTCCAAGTTATCGAGCCAGTCATCAAAACTCTTCTTAGAGATGCGATACTTTCCGCCATCCAACTGGATCCACCGGAATTCCTTTTTCTTCAAAAGGTTATAAATAGTAGGTCTGCTGACTCCTAAGATTTCCTGTAACTCTTGAACTGTATAACATCTTTTTTCTGACATTTCTTTATCCTCTTTTCTTTGAAATATGAAAGAAAAATTATCCCTTCATATAACGAAACGCTCAGAGCATGTTTTACAGTGGTCAAAAGCAAATTTTTTTACTTTTTTCTTTTCTTGATTTCTGCATTTATCCTGAAATCAAGAAAAGAAAAAGAGCATATGGAATTGAATCCATACACTCTATGATTACTGGAACTTTATTTCATTTTTAATTCAACAAACTGGAATCTGTCTATTTCATCCTATCTATCATATTCTTTATTTTCAGTTCTATCTGATTAATTACTTTGATGAAATCTTCGTCTGATTTTCCTGTCGGATCATCCAATCCCCAGTTACAATCACATATATGATAGCAACTTTTGATCCAAAGATACTCATCAGCAAAACCAGACTTCCTAAATCTACCATTGGAGAAGAAATCAGGAAGGAAAATGTCACACCTAATGGAAGTCCTGCACTGGTAAATCCAATAAACAGTGGAATGGACGAGCAAGAACAGAATGGTGTCACCGTACCAAGTAATGCTGCAATACAGTTTGCCCAGATTCCATGAAAACGCCCCATAATCTTCTTACTTCGTTCTGGTGGAAAGTAGCTTTGAATATAGGAAATCATAAAAATCAGGATACAAAGCAATATCGTTATCTTCAAAACATCATATAGGAAAAACTGTACACTTCCACCCATCCTACTTGAAGTATCCAAGCCAATTTTCTCAAGAAGATTTCCAATTAATGTACTCATCCATTTCATTCCCAAAATCTGATTTTGAATAAACTCCCAAATCATTATTGACAGCACCCACTTTCCTCTTTACAGCAGGATAATCCTTCAATAAAAGTTTTAAAGGCATTCAGGGTCTCACAATTCAATGAATAATGATGCCATCTACCTTCTTTCCAATCATTCACCAGCCCACATTCATTTAAGATTTTCATATGATGAGAAAGTGTAGGCTGTGTAATCTCAAAAGCCTCCAATAGTTTACAACCACATTTTTCTCCGTCGGAGAGCATTTGGATAATCTGCAATCTATTACTATCTCCCAATGCTTTACAAATAAGTGCTACATCTATTGTATTCATATTGTCCTCCTTTACATAGATAATTGTCTATGTTTCTATTATGCATTATGCATAGATGATTGTCAATGTTTATTTTTATGGTTTACAAAATTCCCATCACCCCTTATTAGAAGTGTATGCTCATGATTTCAGGAACAACAAGAGCCAAAAGAAAACACCTGCCGCTTTTGACAGATGTTCCACTATAAACTATCTATTTTTCATCAAGACAAACACCGAGTTTCTCAATTCTAATTCTCCAAACTGGGAATTGTTTATTTCTTTTTTTTCGGTTTTAGGGCTGGCAATTCATCATACATTGCATGAAACAAGCCTGTCAAAAATTCCTTATTATCAACCTCATCTACCAACAACATCTCTTTTGCTCCCTCATAGGGTAATTCATACGGAGCTGTCGGCATATAACTAATTGCTGATTTTACTGGTTTAACAAGTAATCTATCATCATAGATACCACCTACAATCTTGCCACGATAATAAATAATAAATTCTCCCATCATAGCTCGATAAGTAATTTCTTCTAACTCAGATAGCTGCCCTAAAATAAACTCTAAGTATTCCTTGCTTGATGCCATATTTCCACCTCAAATTCCGATTTTTCTATGCTATGAGTTAGATTTTCATCTCCGGTTCTCTTCACCCCATGTGCATAATTGATCCAAAACTTTCATGAGTGATTCCCCTCTCATTGTTAAAGAATACTCAACCTTCGGTGGAATCTGTGGGTACACCTCTCTGTGAATCAAATCATCATTTTCTAGTTCCTTCAAATTTTGGCTCAGCGTTTTATCTGAAATCTTCTTCAGATATCGTTGCAGTTCATTAAAACGTACCGGCTGATATTCCATTAGGCAATATAGAATAACCATTTTATATTTACCCGAAATCAGAGATAACGTATAACTGAATCCTGTATCTTCAAAATTTGCATTTTCAATATAATCTTTTATCATATACTTTCTCCAAGGTAAGTACCTAACGTAAAAGATGGTACTTGCTATTCTTCCTTTATATCAATATAATTATAAGCAGATTCATATAGAAATGCAATCAAATCATTATGCGGAGGTATCTACAATATGAAAAAAAATATAGGTGTCGTTCCAGCTGTCTATCCAATGCCAGTTCTGATGGTAGCTGCATATGACGCAAACGAAAAAGTAAATGTAATGAATGTAGCTTGGGGACAGATTTGCGATATGGATAAAATCATTCTGTTTATCGGCGAAGGTAAGAAGACTTGGCTGAACATTCAGGAAAGCAAAGCTTTTACTGTAGCTTTGGCTGATGAAGCACATGTAGATGTTGCAGATTTCTTTGGTATCGCTTCCGGGAACAAAATGAATGATAAATTTGAACGTACCGGTTACCATGCTGTAAAGAGTGACAAAGTAAATGCTCCGATTATTGAGGAATTCCCTGTCGTAATGGAATGCGAACTGCTGGAATTTCTGGAAACGGAGTATGTATCTGGAATCGTTGGAAAGATTGTAAATGTCAAGGCAGAAGAAGCCGTACTTTCTGAGAATGGAAAGGTCGATCCGACAAAACTTCAGGCACTAATGTTTGATCAATTCCAGAATGGTTACTACTCCACTGGAGAAAAAGTTGCAACTGCTTGGAATGCCGGTGTCGAACTGATGAAAAAATAAAATACTTCAACAAAACTTGAGGGATAGCACATCAAATGGCTATCCCTCGCATATTCTACACAACTGTAATTTACAGTTTGACAAATTCCGATTGAGATTTCACCTGTTTTAAGCGAGTTAATAACTGTTATATCTTGTTATTAAATTCTCCGAAAACCCTTGAAAACACTGGATTTATCGCAGGTGAGCTTTCCCTTATTGTTTCCCTTGTGTTATATCATCATTTTGTAATTTAACGTGGAATTAATTAAAATCTTCCGGCAGTTTATCCAGCCAGTCATCAAAGCTCTTTTTGGAAATGCGGTACTTCCCGCCATCCAACTGGATCCACCGGAATTCATTTTTCTTCAGAAGGTTATAGACCGTCGGTCTACTGACTCCAAGAATCTCCTGTAACTCTTTTACTGTATAACATCTTTTCTCTGCCATATGTCATTACCTCTCATTTCATCATTTTTGAGGTGGCAAATAAATGTCCCTCTATATATCCAAAGTTTCAGAGGGGCTTATACAACATGTTTCAGTAAAAAAATGTAGAGATGAGAAAAAAAGGCAAAAAGAAACCTCCGTATGAATTGAATCATACGAAGGATCAATATACCTATCATCATCAATTATCCTGAATGGGATATATTACAAAATGGAAAACTAACTGCTATTATTTCCAATCCTAATATAATCACATGATTGGATATCTTTTCAATCGGATTAAACAGAAGGAGTAATGCTAGCGTGATTCGTACAAAAAATTCTATCATTGGTATAACACAATTATTATTTCTACAAAAGAACTGCCTAATTGCCCCATTCAATGATTTAGATGCCTTTCTAATACCGATAATTGCCCAAGTAATTCCTAATGCCTCCAACGAACTGGATCCTTTCAGTAAAAATGCAATCCCCATAATAAACATCATAATACTATATGCTAATTCGTCTGCCTGCTTTTCAAAAAACTTTTTTCCTTAAAATAGCTTACTAACATCAGAGTACCTACAAGTACCATAGCACTTCCTAATAAATAAGGTAACAGAAGAGTTACTCTATCAGAAAACAATATACAGATTAATCCTAGAGATGGAAACAATATACTCTTGACTTTTAATATTCTATTCATTTTTCTCCTTTCTCTCCTGTTCTTTTATTCATATAGTGTTTCAAGACTACAGTTCCGGCAGAAACCAAAATTCTTAATAATAATACCATGATAAATTCTATTGAAAACGGATTGCTCAACTTAGTTCCAAGCAAAGTAGTAGTAACAATACTGAGCAAAGAACCGCTTATTCCTGCTGTCAGATAAGTGGTGAATTTCACTCCACAAGCGCCAAAATACAGGCTGACAATGTCACCTGGCAAAAATCCAACAATTCTGGTTATAAAGCATACAAAAAAAGCATTTTCATTCTGATATCCTGTCAATTGTTGAACCTTGGGATATCTAGTCCCAATATACTGTATAATATCCTCACCGCTGTATCTTCCGATCCAATAAGGAATCGTAATGGTTGTCGCCAATCCAACCATACTTACCATCACAGCTATAAATGGTGTAAACAGAATTCCACTGCTCAAATATAAAATCGACAATGGAAACATAATTGTAAGGCTTTTGAGAGCAAAGAACAAAACTAAAACACACGCAGCCAAAATCATATTTTCAGGTGTATACCTCAATATCGTTTTTATAGACAAAGGTTCTTCTGATTTTCTTACAATCACAAAAAGAATCAATGTCATCAGAATAATTGCTGCTAAAGGAGTGAGTTTCTTTAGCTTTATTTCTGACTTTTTCTCACTCTTTTGTTTTTTTTCTTTGTTTCTGATTTTCATCCAACTTTTCTCATTCATAATTATAATCACAAGATATTTCTTATATCTATTCGTCTATTATATTTCCATTTACTTCATCAAACACATCCTTCATTTCAAGAGCATATTTTTTACCTATTTTACTCAATCGGTATAATATAATAATGTCAATAATGCCATTTAAAATGAAGATAATTCCTGCCATTAATGCAGGGCTGAAACTGTATCCGGCGAAAAGAACATCATACTAATTCCAGCCAGAATAATAATACATGATAGAATAACATATGATGTACAACGCACATGAAATATGTCTTTCATACAAACAGCCGTCTCCATACAGATTACTCCATTGATTATGATGAAAATACTAAACACGTAAGAAAACAACACTATTGTAATTCCAGCATGTGTAATGATAAAGATTCCCAAAATACATTTCAAAATGCCTTCAAATAACAATCCCTGCAAAAAATAAGTATTCAACCGAAATTTTAAATCATAGAACAAATCAAAAATCCCACTGCACAAAATCATAATACCTGCAATCACTGCAATCACTTTAAATGAATCATATGGCTTTATTATAAATAAAACTCCAAGCAATACCGTCATGATTGCATTTATCCACATATCCAGCTTTATTTTTTTCAACGTTTTCATATTTTACTCCTCCCAGTTTTAGTAAACTCTCACATTCATCAATAATATTTACTATTTCTGCTTTTTATAGCAAATGTCGAAACGGAATAATTAAAATGCGCAGGATTCCATAAAAAATCCTTTTTCCTACACTCTGTTCTATTATTTGATAATTTTCTCCATCAATAATCGTTCCGTCCGGAGCAACTTGTCTACTTTTCAGTTTCAATTTCTCTGTATGTCCACGTAGAGTTTCATTAAGTTCCTTGCATTCTATAAACAGCATCATTTCTGTATCAAGATACACACTCCTCATATCAAGATTGCAGGATCCTACTATACTGAGCGTATCTCCTGCCAATACAGTCTTTGTATGTAATGCCTGGGTTCCAACATATTCATACACATAACTTCCTGTTTGCCTCACAGCTTTCTTCTGATTCAAATAATCCGTACATCCGAAAGGATTGGCACCACTTTCTACCGCATTGATTATCAACTCTGTCTTCACACTTTTCGAACATATTGCTTTCAAATCACCATACATTTTCTGATTGCATATAACATAAGGGGTTTGTATCACAATGTTGTCCGCTTCTTTCATCTTATTTACCATCCTGTCCCAAACCTGTGGATGTTTATTATACGTATATAAAGGGTTGGTGCAAAGTTCAATACTTTCTGTCTCAATCGTTTCTTCAAACCAATCGATTTCACAAAAAGCTTCTGGATATTTTTCTCTGACTTCCTGATAGTGTTCTCTTAATCTGCCATTAATTCCTTCATGTTTTCCAGACATTCTACAGCAGGAAAGATTCCATATATTTTTGAAATAATCTTGAATCTGATTGTAAGAATTACCCTCACCCGGAACCGTTTCATAGACCAGAATATCCCTATCCTCATTATATGAGTCGATATAATTACCAAGAAATAAATCATCTGTGTTTCTTCCGCCAAGGATATATGCAAAATCATCTGCAATCAAATATTTGTCATGCATTCTGTAATTATTTTTCCACGGTTTTATCAGCGTAATAGGATTGTATAGCTTAACCTCCACATTTTCATGCGACGTAAGTTCCCGAAAATTTCTACTTCCTCTCAAATATAATGTTCCATTTATGCCATCAACTAATATCTGAACCTTTACACCTCTATCTGCAGCATTTAATAGTGCAGCCATCATATCCTGACCACTGTTATCGTCACGAAAATCAAAAGTTGCAAGCACGATATTTTCTTTTGCCGATTCGATTAAACGGAGCCGCCACACCAACGCATCCACATTATTTTCTATATTTAATATCCTCTCCTGTCCAGCCATATTTAACGCCCTTTCACACTCTCTGTTTTCTTCATCAGCTCGTTTGTGATACAGCGGCGGGATCACCAGACATACTATCAAATAAAAGAACCATATTCTCAAAATACCTTTTATCATCTTTCCGAATTTTTTCATTATTCTACACCATTGTATCCTTCGACATTTTATGCTACGATATAAAAAAACAAAAAGCGAGTTGATATATATGAACCATACAAAATCTGCCATCATAGATGCTTTCTGGCAGTTGTTGGAAGAACGTCCCTACACCAAGATTACTGTAAGGGATATCGTAGAACTCTGCCAAGTCAATCGAAACACCTTTTACTATCATTTTCATGACATTCCTGAGCTTCTGGAAACTACGATAAAATCTGATGTAGATCAAATCATCCAGACTAACGGACATTTTGGTTCACCGACGGATTGCTTGATTCCAATTGTTGAGCGTTGCTTAAAACGTAAAAAAGCCATGCTCCATATATACCGTTCTGTGAAACGAGATATATTCCAAAGCGAATTAGAAAGAATCATACTCTACACAGTAACTCAATATGTACATACTGTTACCAAAGATTTGAATATTCCTTCTGAAGATAAAACTATCCTAATACAGTACTATAAATGTTGCCTTCTTGGATACACATTAGATTGGCTGGACAAAAACATGAACTTTGACCTTTTGAAGTCAGTTACTCGTATTACGGATTTGATTGGAGATTCTCTGAAGCAGGCATTTCTTGAATTGTCCGAATCTTCAAGGACATAATACCCGATTAGATTGAGCACCGCTTCAACTTGACGGTGCTCTTTACATTAGTGGGGCAAATATTCTCAAGATTTCCTGAAATACCCTTATTGGCAACCTTTCTATACACTCTTCTAATGTAATCTGCGTGCACTCATTCAATGTATCAAAATAATCTTTTTTAATTTGTAATACTGCCTTACTGTTATACATCCATACTCCACATTCGAAATGCAGATAGAGGCTTCTAAAATCTAAATTCGTTGTTCCTACAGTCGCTATCTGGTCATCGGAAACAAATATTTTAGAATGCATAAATCCTTTTGAATATTCATATATTTTCACACCACCATATATCAATTCCCTGTAAAATGATCGTGTAGTCAAATGAATCAAGGCCTTGTCATAAATATGAGGAGTGATAATCCGCACATCTACACCGCTTTTAGCCGCTAAGCACAATGCAGATACCATGCTGTCATCGACAATCAAATATGGCGTACAGATATAGACATAATCCTTAGCATTATTTATAATCTGAAGATATACATGTTCTCCCACGTTTTCATTATCCACAGGACTATCCGAATAGGGTTGTACAAATCCATCTGATTCTATTCTTTCATCTACTTCATTTTTGGGGAAAAAGCACTCTATGTCATCTGGTATTCCACAACATAATTCCCACATTTCCAAAAACATTAATGTTAAACTCCATGCAGCTTTCCCTTTGATTTGTATAACTGCATCTTTCCAATACCCATGTTTTTCATAAGTATTGATGTACTCATCAGACAGATTTAAGCCTCCAGTAAAAGCAACCTTCCCATCAATTACAGTAATTTTCCTATGATCCCGATTATTCTGAATAGCCGTAAGAACAGGACGAAATGGATTAAACACTTCACATTTAATACCAATATTTTTCAATTGCATCGCATAGTCTTTCGGTAGTGCGAGAAAACATCCAATATCATCATAAATAACTCGCACCTCAACACCTTGAGAAACCTTTTCTTTCAAAATATCCAAAATAGACTGCCACATCAATCCTTCTTTTATAATAAAGTATTCTATAAAAATATATTTTTGTGCCTTTTTCAATTCCTCCAGGAAAATAGGAAAAAATTTCTCTCCCGGCGAAAGGTACTCAGTCTGGGTATCATCATAAACAGGAAAACCAGCATACCTTAGATACCGGATCTGTGGTATATGAGCAGGAGCTTCATAATATGCAGATTTTTCTGCACTTCCAGGTAATCCATAAAGGGTTCTGTTCTTTTGTCCGATCTGAAATATTTTCTGTTCAAATTTTCTTGTAGATGCCTGAAAATTATATAAGATATACAACAGACTTCCAAACAACGGAAACAATAAAATCAAAAAAATCCAGATTACTTTATTGGCCCCTTTGTCCTTTTTAGAAATGATATAGAGGACAAGAAACCCACTGATTATATGAACAACGCTTCGTAATACTTGTGCAATAAAGCTTTCATTTTGAAAAATAAAGAACAAAAAGCAAAGTTGTAAAATCAACAAGAATAATACTTGTACTCGTCTCAAGAGCAATGCTCTAAACCATGAACGCTTCATTTGATTCCCCACTTATTCTAAATTCTTATTTTTTTACTTATCCCCATACCGAAAGCCCCTGGTCCTACATGACAGCTGATACTGAATGTCAGCGGATCGTATTTAACATCTTCCCAAGGAAACATCTCTTGGACCATTTCCATCCATTCCTGATGTTCTTCTTTTTTTCCGAAGCTCCCTGCGACGCCCACATATATCTCATCACTATTTTTATGAAATTTATCTGCAATTGTTTTCATTTCCATAAGCAGACGTTTTTTACAGCTTTTTGTTCCACGAACTTTTGCATAGGCATCTAAACGTTCCCCGGCAATTACAAGCAGTGGTTTTATACTTAACAATGTGCCCATGGCAGCTCCCGCCGGAGTGACACGTCCTCCCATTTTCAAATATTCTAAGGTTTCCACGCCTACATAGACAATGGATTCATAAGCAGTTTGTTCTAAGGCTTCTTTTATTTCTTTTGCAGAACACCCTTTTTCTTTCAACATCAGTGCATCCAACACGGACTGCCTCTGGGTGACAGAAATGCGATGATTATCAACCACCTGTACTTTTTCTTCATAATCCTGTGCCAGTACCTGAGCTGTTTGACAGGAACCACTAAGTCCGCTGGACATTGGAATATATACAAGCTCATCATATTCGGATAAGAGCAGTTTATCCCACATGTCTAAAACTTCTGCTGGTGAAGGCTGAGAACTAAAAACTTCTCTTTTTTCCTCAAGGCATTGATAAAACTCCTCATGAGTTAAATCAATGCCTTCATAGTATGTTTTCCCTTCCAGAATCACCGGCATTGGAATGACATGGACACCTAGAATCTTTCCTTCTTCTTCAAAGATCCCACTGTTGCTGTCTGTTACAATCGCAACATTCATCTCATAATCCTCCTGTGCCATTTTTATACTATTACAAATATTTCTTTAATTCATTTACTTTATCCAGCCTTTCCCATGGAAGATCCAAATCTTCTCTTCCAAAATGTCCATAAGCAGCTGTCTGTCTGTAAATAGGTCTTCTTAAAGTCAATTCTTTGATAATACCAGCTGGGCGGAAATCAAAGTTCTCTCTTACAATCTCCGTAATTCTCTCATCTGAAAGTTTTCCTGTTCCAAACGTGTCCACCATAATTGAGGTGGGCTGTGCTACACCAATAGCATAGGAAAGCTGCACCTCACATTTTTCAGCCAACCCTGACGCTACAATGTTTTTTGCCGCATAACGGGCCGCATATGATGCAGAGCGATCTACCTTAGTACAGTCCTTTCCCGAAAAAGCTCCACCACCATGCCGCGCATATCCTCCATATGTATCTACAATAATCTTACGGCCTGTCAATCCACTGTCTCCATGCGGTCCACCTATTACAAAACGGCCTGTTGGATTGATATAGAATTTTGTATTCTCGTCCACCATTCCACCAGGCAGGATTTCGTCAAACACATATTTTTTAATATCCAACTGAATCTGTTCCTGTGTTATTTCCGGATCATGCTGTGTAGAAAGCACTACGGCATCCAGTCTGAGTGGTTTGTCCTTTTCATCATATTCTACAGTTACCTGGGTTTTTCCATCTGGTCTCAAATATGGAAGTATTCCTTCTTTTCGTACTTTTGTCAGCTGCAATGCCAGCTTATGTGCAAGCTCAATGGGATAGGGCATATACGTCTTAGTCTCATTCGTCGCATATCCAAACATCATCCCCTGATCTCCGGCTCCGATGGCTTCAATCTCTTCATCCGACAAATTATGTTCTTTTGCCTCAAGCGCCTTATCCACACCCATTGCTATATCTGCCGACTGTTCATCAATGGCTGTTAACACACCACAGGTATCTGCATCAAAACCATACTCTGCATTTGTATATCCAATTTCCCTGATTGTATCTCGAACCACCTTCTGGATATCTACATATGCATTGGAAGTAATTTCTCCCATTACCATAACAAGACCCGTAGTCGTTACCGTCTCACACGCCACCCGGCTCATAGGATCCTGCTTCAATAATTCATCCAGCACGGCATCTGAAATAGCATCACACATTTTATCTGGATGCCCTTCTGTGACAGACTCCGATGTAAAAAATCGTTTACTTTTATTCATTTTTCATTTCCTTTCATCTTTTTTCCGATTACCTGAATAAATACTTTGATATTCAAATTCATAGTTGTTTCTTTAATTTGCGATTCCCTTTTTCGCTCTGTTCTCTTTCCAAAGTTCATCTGCAACTGGCTTCCAATTCTTCGCATACTGGTCACATTTTGCACAAAGATGTTCTGCTGTTTCTGGAGATTGAAGATCTGTTGAGTGAGCTCCTGATTTTTCAACCATTGCGCGAAGCTTGTCAGGATTTTCCAGCATAGGACACGGACGAAGCATATTATCATTAAATGGCTGATTATCATGGTAAGCCATCATCATCGGTGACTGCAGTGCTTCCAGAAGCGTCTTTTCCCGAATATTAGAATCTGAATAATGGATAAATACGCAAGGATCGATATCACCGTTAGCATTAATATGTAAGTAGCGATGACCACCAGCGATACATCCGCCAACATATTCTGCATCATTCTGAAAATCCAGTGCAAATAATGGCTTTGTGGCACGATAACTACGGATTTTCTCATAAACTCCGGTACGCTGCTGCGGTGTAGGCATCAACTCTGGAACAGCATCGTTTCCTACCGGCATATAATGGAAATACCATACAAAATAGGCGCCCATTTCAATCAATGTATCATAGAATTCCTCTGATGTAATTGAATCATAATTGGCACTGGTATAGCAGCAAGAAATTCCATAAATCAGTTTCTTTCTTCTGAGAAGTTCCATGGCTTTACGTACTTTCTGATATACACCAGCTCCACGTCGTCCATCAGTTGCCTCTTCAAATCCTTCTAGAGAAATGGCTGGTACAAAATTACCTACACGGAGCATTTCATCCGCAAATTCTTCGTCAATCAATGTTGAATTTGTAAAGCAAAGGAATACGCAATCCGAATGCTTTTCACAGATCCGAATCAAGTCTTTTTTACGAACCAGCGGCTCCCCACCAGTGTAAATGTACAAATAAACGCCCAATTCTTTTCCCTGGCAGATAATATCATCAATCTCATCATAAGTAAGATTTAATTTGTGTCCATATTCCGCTGCCCAACAACCCGTACAGTGCAGATTACAGGCCGATGTGGGATCCAGAAGGATAGCCCATGGAATATTACAGTTATACTTCTTTCTCAGTTCTTCTTCCTTCTTCCAGCCAACCAGACTGGCATTAATAAAAAGATTCACGGCAAGTGTCTTAGTCACATTGGGATCTACCTCTTTAAAAAGACGGCGGATATAGCTATAATAAGGATGTTCCGGATCTGTAATTGCTTCCCGAATTATTTTTCTCTGAGAAATAAATTCACCATCAGCAAATTTATCCGCCCAGTCCATCATCTTCGGCATATGCTTATCCGGGTCCTTGTAAATATAATTGAATGTCTGCTCAATTCCCAGTTTCTTTAAAGTATTTGATGCGTTCATAATAGAGTTCCTCCTAAGATTTTATATTTGTTAATAATAAATTTTACTTAAACATGCTATTCTTCCCAGTCAGTATCTTCCTCGTTCTTTTCCTGTCCTTGGATTTGTTTTGAAATCTTCACCGTCTCCTTGACCGTGAGATGGTTCATGAGACCTTCTGCAAAGAAACCGCATCCGATAATGACATGACTGATTTGACTTTCCTGAAACGGCTTTATTATAATTAAGATACCAAAAGTAGCTACAATGATGGAAAGTGTCAATATCCATTTCCATATTTCAAGTCCAAATACTTTTGCGTCTTTTGCAGTCTGAACTTTTAATACAGCATCAAGCAAAATCAACAATCCAAGTCCTGGTGAAAGATATGAACGGATACGCAAATTGCATCCAAGCACTATCACACCAAGCACTATCAGGAATATTCCACAAGCCAGATCATATTGGAAAGCCAGATCATACAAATCATCTGAAAGATATCCAATAATCTTAACAATTCCATAAGCAACTAAGATGATGCCCCCTGTGATACATAGCACCAGTGGGATATAGATGGTATTGTCATACATACGATTCCAACTATATAGAAAATAATTGAAATCAAAACATACCCATCTCTTGCCATACGAATCTTTTTCAATATTTTCACCTCCATTCTCTTTTTCTGCCTAAATTCTACATATTATTTCATTCTTCTTCTATGGGCAAACATCTTCTATATATCCAAAAACTAGGCAAACTTAACATGTTTGTCTGGATTCATTCAAAGTCCAAGATCAATAAAAGCTTCCCATTGCCGACATAAATTTCGACAACGGGAAGCTTTTGCTTATTTGTTTATCATGGAAAAGAATATGATTATTTCAATTTCTTCAAACTCAAATAACATGATATTCTTTCAGCAGTTTTTCCACATCTGTGTTTTTGATAAAGTCTAAAGCCTTTTTAACAGCAATCTTTTCCTTGATTCCCAGCTTCATCTCAGTCAGTGGTTCTCCATCACGCAATTTGACAGTCGCATTCAAAAGATCCCTCACATCATATGTGCTGCCCCAAACCTCCGGAACTCCACGGTCTACATTAAGCAAGGTATAAACAGCCTCCATACCGGTACGCATGGAATACTCTGTTGTAAAAATAGTATCCCTTGCGGTCTCGGCAAACTGGCCAATAAATGCAAAGTTTACTGCTCCATCAGGCACAACTTTTGGACGATCCGTATCATTACGAGGCATGAAAAAGGCATCAATATAAGGCATCATGACCGGAACTGTGTTTGCACTGTTCTCAGCCAGTTCTTCGATCTCGTTTTCCGGCACACCAATATGGTACAGCCATTCCATACAGATCTCTTTTCCTGTACAATCTCTCATTGGCTTTTTGACATAGTCACCAGGTTTGTCATTAAAGAGCGCATATACCCAAACGAGACAATGGTCTTTTGGCTGGGAACGGAACTGTGGCTGACGGTTAATCGTCCAACTCAAAAGCCAGCTGGAATCTTTTACAGATACAATACCGCCAGTGACCACTTTACCAGTAAACGGATCTCGTTTGCAGATATTTGTGATATATGGAATAATTCTTTGATCCAGTGTCTCCACAGTGGCACTCATCCAGTTACACAGCTCACTGTCATAACAAAATTTATCAGGGTTTCCAAAGTCAGGACTCTGGGCGGCAATACGTCTCCACATATCCCATCCGCCACCTGGCTTGATTTCCGGATTATATGGAGCCGGCGTATTCTGGGATCCCATTGCAGAGTTTTCCACACATCCACCATTTGTGATGAACACAAGATCATCCTCTGTGAGGTCTACGAAACGTGTTTCACCTTCCGCCTCAAGTTCAATACGGGTAGCCTGCTTTCTGTTGGATGTAACATCAAACTCAATATTTACAACCTTTGTATTATAGTGGAATACGACACCGGCATTTTCCAGATATTTTACCATCGGAAGGATCATACTCTCATACTGATTATATTTTGTAAAACGCAGAGCCGTGAAATCAGGAAGACCTCCGATATGGTGGATATAGCGCTTAATATAACGCTTCATTTCCAGTGCACTGTGCCAGTTTTCAAACGCAAACATCGTCCGCCAGTACAGCCAGAAATTTGAATCAAATACCTCGTCGTCAAAATATTCATCGATACGTTTATCATACAATTCTTCATCCGGAGTGAAGAACAGCCTCATGATCTCCATCTGTGCTTTGTCTGAAACTGCAAATTTCTTATCTGTATGTGCATCCTGTCCCCGGTTGACAGTCGCACGGCAAAGAGAGTAATTCGGATCTTCTTTATTGAGCCAATAATACTCATCCAGTACACTGACTCCCTCAGTTTCAATAGATGGGATAGAACGGAACAAATCCCACATAACTTCAAAATGGTTATCCATTTCACGTCCGCCACGCATTACATAACCTACACCCGGATATTCAAACCCATCACAGGCACCACCAGGAATCGGATCTTTTTCAAAAATGTGTATACGTTCACCTTTCATCTGACCATCACGGACAAGGTAACATGCGGCTGAAAGTGCTGCCAGCCCTGTACCAATAATATAAGCTGACTTGTGATCTACTCCTTCTGGTTTCTTCGGATGAGCAAAAGCTTCATAGTTTCCACTTGAATAATACATAATCATACCTCCTGAATTTCAATTCGTTATATATGTTTTTCAATTACATCCTCAATATACATTGAATGATAACTACTCACAATCAACAGAATAGCCCCATCATCGAATTCTTCGATGACAGGCTATATTGTTGTTTTTTTCGACAAACTTCATCATTTGTTGATATTATCATATGGCTTATCAATCCGGCATTTTTCAAGCATACGAATGATATCTCCCTCTATTAAATTACTCAGTCTGAAAATCATCTTTTCCGGTGACGGTTTCATGTCCTTCCGTATCCAGTCCAGCATCATACCCACAAAAGCATACTTGTAAAAATCGGCAATAAATTTTTTATCCTCCTCCCTGACACTCATGCCTTGTGCGCATTCTTCAACAACATTAATAATCAATTGATAAACAATCCTGTACAGATATTGAATAATCTGTTCCTGACTGACATGACGGTAAACATTAAGTATAAAAGGCTTGTTTTCTTCTACGGCATGAAAAATATTCAGAAATCCCTGTTCCCATGTATCATATGTAGTATTTCCATTTGCTGCTATGCGGGAATCCTCCTCACAGGACCATTCAATGAGGTCATAAATATCTTTGAAATGATAATAAAAAGTTGCACGGTTGACACCGCAGTCTTCTGTAATATCACTAATTGTAATTTTGGTAACCGGCTTTTTCAGTAACATCTTTTTGAGAGATGCCTCTAATGCTCTTTTTGTAATATCCGACACTTATCAATCCCTCCTGTTCTGTATATCATTCCATTCGTTTGAAAATTATTATACACTAACTCACATATTTCCCACAATGAACAAAAAATAAAGCACTGAAACTTCCTAAAACCAAAAAAATTCAGTACTTTATTGTAGATAAATCAAATTACAAATGACAAATCAGCCAATGCCTGATATCGTCATAAACGTCTTCTTTGTCTGTCTCATTGATCAATTCATGTCTGTCATTTTTATAAAGTTTTATCGAAATATCCTTAATTCCTGCTTTTTTGTAGATTTCATAAACATGTTTAACTGCTTTTCCATAATTACCAACAGGGTCTTCTTCTCCTGCAATCAAAAACACAGGAAGGTCCTTCGGGATTTTTGCAATATTATCTGAATTCTGTATGAATGACAGCACGTCCAATAAAGTACGGTATCCATTTACCGTAAAAGAATATGTACAATACATACCAACCACATGTCCAATGAAAATCTGATCTGTAATATTATATACCGCCATGACCAGCATACCAATGATGGAAGGAATTGCAAATTTTCTGATAAGTCCGGGAATCGGAGCAAAACCAAGTGGATTTCCCTGTGCATTGCCATCCTTAATAGTCTGATTCATTTACTTTTCCTCCTTCAGAAAGTTGGAAATATTTTTTTCCAGAACAGCAAGTGTTCGCATAAAAATATCCAAATCATCATTTCCAATACCCGCCGTAAAGATCTGATTGAGATGCAGAAGATCTTTCAGGACAATCTCTCTTATTTCATTTACCTTGTCTGTTTTATAGATTTTGTTTTGGCGCTTATCCTTTGTATCCTGCACTCTTTTAACCAGTCCCTTACTTTCCAATGAGTGGATTACTCTGGTTGTCATTGCTTTATCTACACCAACAAGTGCTGTCAGTTCTTCCTGCGTAGCACCATCATGAGAATTGATAGCCATAAAAAAGGACTCCTCAGCAACAGTAATATTATATTTTTTTACAACAGCTCCGACACATATCTGCGCTTTTCTGGAAACACGCAGCAAATCTCTCGATAATTTTTCCATGTATATAATCCTCTCCTCCCAATAGTTGATCCATCAACAATTAAAGTATAAGTTTATTTAGTTGAGCTGTCAACTAAAATCGAAAGATACTATTATATCATCAATAATAAAAACACTGGAGGTATCCTAATCACACTCCAGTGCCGTATAAATATATTCATAAACAAACGCAATTTACAAATTCTGATTGAGATTTCACCTGTTTAAGGAATTTAATAATTGTTATATTTTATTATCAAATTCTCCGCAATCCCTTGAAAACACTGGATTTGTCGCAGGTAAGCTTTCCCTTATTGTTTCCCTTGTGTTATATCTTCCCATATAAGTTTACGAACTCTGATAAGGGAAAATACAAGGGCAAGAAAAATCTATAAAACAGTATAACACAAAATAAAACTGACATGGTGAACTGATTGAAATGCTTCTTAATTTTTACAATTAATGATTGATTGAATAATAAGGAGATGGAATACGATGAGAACAATATTTGCAGAATACAATCCACAATGCAACAGTATTGATGTTTATACCAGTGCCGGCTATATGCTTCGCATTGACTGCTGGGAAGCTGAGAAGGACTTAAAAACCACGCCTGGATCAGACTGTGCATTAAATGCACTTGCTATTGACGAGCCACTGGAATATGCGAGATTATATCTTGATGGAAATTTACAGATGTGGGTTGATGCAGAAGATTCACTTGAACTTTAATATTTCCTGTTAAAAATTGAGTAGGAGCGGTGACTAACCGCCGTCCTCTCAGTGGACGGCCCCCAATTGGTGAACTGTCCACTTTTTTTAATAATATTCTCGTTCTTCCCCCATTCTTTCACTTAACATCGGATTCCAATATAAATCACATTCTCAGGCAGTAACAGTACAATAAGATTTATCGGATATTTCAACAGACGCTTATAACAATCCACTGTATATTTTTAAATCTTCATCCTTAAACACATTAAAGATTACCTTTTTTATTCTGCTGTCTTTGTTAAGATACTGCTTTACAGTGTTCGTTGCAATCTCGGCAGCTCGTTGCTGTGGAAAACGGAATACACCTGTAGACAAACAACAGAATGCAATAGATTCCACACCAGTATCAGCTGCAAGCTTTAGGCACTCTGTGTAGCAGCTTGCCAACAGGTCTTCATCTTCTTTTGTGACTTTCCGTTGTATAATAGGTCCTACCGTATGAAGAATATATTTTGTCGAAAGATTGTATCCCGATGTTATCTTTGCTTTGCCGCTCTCTTCTTCATGCCCTTGCTTTGCCATAATTTCATGCATTTTCAGACGCAGTTCCATTCCAGCATAAGTATGAATAAAGTTATCAATACAGGCATGCATCGGTGAAAAACAACCAAGCATCTGTGAGTTACACGCATTCACGATTGCATCACATTTCAAAGTGGTAATATCCCCCTGCCAGATATATAATCTCGAATCGGATTTTACAGGTGCAAGCGTGTCAACATCTGTGATTCCACGCTCTATATTTCTTTCTGTAAGATACTCATCCTGTATTTTCAAAAAATCATTACTGATTGGTCTTGGCGGTCTGACATTCATAAGTGAGCGGAGCAGATTTTCCTGCCCCTGCTTATCCGTAGGAATGTTCTGTCTGCCAAACGGTATTTCTTCTTTTAAAAGATACTGAATCAGATATTCTCTTCGCTCATCCTGTGTCATAATACCAGCTCCCTTATATCAGTAATTGCCTTTGCCATATCACCGCCAATACCGATTGCACGTTCCCCGAAGCTTTCCGGAACTACCGCTTCATCCATATTCAGGCGTATCAAACTATAAGACGAGTTCTCCCTCACCATCTTTTCAAAAGGGAAACGTATAATAATCGGCGTATTAAATCCAACTCCAAGTTCCAAAAGAACAACCTTTTTATCTTTATGCTGTTCCAGAAACCCCGCATACCTGTCGGCTGCCTCATGCCACGCTTCATCTTCCACAAAATAATTATCACAACGGAGATTCATAGCCATATTGCCGCCACACACCGGACATTTTGGTACAAGTTCTGATGGAATCAGGCAGTCTCTTCTTGCTTTATCCATTTTACGAAACAGGTCTTTTGCATCGTAAGTCTTTGGATGACAGGCTTTCTGGCACTGGATTTTCCCATAATCTCCCTGTGTTGCAAATATTCTTTTTTCATCGAATCCCGCTTTATAAAACTGATGATCCACATTGGTTGTAAGTACAAAATATTCTTTATTCTTTACAAGATCATAAAGCTCTGTATAAAGCGGCAATGCCGGAGGATCAAAGCGGTTCATCAATGCATGTTTTGACCAGTATCCCCACTTTGCCTCCTCAGACGGATATGGATAAAATCCGGCTGCATACATATCTGTCATGTAGTACTCACCGTATTTTTTTATAAATTCTGCAAAATTGTCTGTAAACCTTTTACCACCATATTGGATTCCCGCAGCTGTCGATGCCCCGGCTCCTGCCCCGATTATAACACAGTCTGTATTTCTTATATTCTTTGCTGCCCTGTCAATCTGGTCTTCATATGCATACTTTTGGAATACATAATCCCTTGCCGGAGTACTACATAAAAAGTTTCTCCAGTCAGCATGCCCTTTTCTGATTTTCTTAAAAATCATAATGAACCTCTTTTCTCAATACACTGCTTCGGACAAATTTCTGCACATCTTCCGCAATGCAGACAATGATTCTGGTTGATAGTAACCGGAACTGAAGATATATCAATGCATTTTTGCGGACATACAGAGTAACACAGTTTGCATCCAATACATTCTTTTCCAATAAAATACCCTGTCTGAACTGCCTCGGTTTTTCCAATTGTTATAGTATCCCTCACAATATTTGATGGATTGCTGATATCAAAATACTCTCCCTGTGCCTCATACAGCCGAAACACTTCGATTGCGTCTTTCGTATCTCCCGGATAGATTTTCTTCATATATGGATTTTTTTCAAACATAATATCAAGATTCTTTTTTCCGATGTTCTTTATTTTTCCACGCAGAGACACCGCAATTTTGTCTTTTGTTGCGGATATTGCCACATACTGCTGCTCCATTAACTGGTCATAAAATGCTTTTCCCTTTGCTGTAAGGAAATACACACCTTCTTCATCATAGTACATCATATCTATGATTCTTGTCTGAGGATGTCCATCTGAACCTATCGTTGCAACTGTTGTTGAATGAATTTCATCCACCAGAAGTTTAAGATAATCCATTTTTGTCATTTCAAAGTCTCTCCTTTCAGTATCGGTGTAAGTTTTTTATATATCATCATGGCAATTGCTCCAATCACCAAGCCTTTTAAGATATTAAACGGCAATGCATTGAATAGCACAACGTCCAGCTTGGTCTTAATAAATGGCAGAAATTCGCCAAATGATGCAATCAGCTGATCCAGCGGCATAAATGTTTCAAACAGTGGAAGTAGTATAAAATAATTTACAATCGCTGCTGCTATTCCCATAACTACACTTGAAATAGCACATGCCCACATCGCCATTTTCCTAGTCTTTTTGTATTTGTATATAAAACCGGCAGCCAGTACATAGGATGCCCCCATCAGGAAATTGGCAAGTTCACCAATTCCTCCTGTTGATGTTGACAGAAGCTGTAATATATTTTTTATCAATTCTATCATCACTCCTGTAACCGGTCCAAACGCAAACGCCCCAATCAATGCAGGTAAATCTGACAGATCCATTCGTGCAAATGATGGACTCAAAGGAACCGGAAACTCTAAAAATGCCAACACATATGATATAGCTGCCAGTAGAGCTGTCATTGTTATCGTCCTTGTAGAAACTAAATTTTTTCTTGTTTTAATAGTTGCTGTATTGTTACTCATAAATCTCCTTTTTGTGAGATATGCCTGAATTTAAAACAGCCCGCAGGACGGGATTTCCTGCGGGACTTGTTTTATCATATCTTCTCTCATCCGGACTTTACCGTCGGTTATGGAATTGCACCATATCAGCTTTTGCTCGCAGACTATACTGCCGGTCAGGAATTACACCTTGCCCCGAAGACTGTAATTTTTTCTGTTAATTATCTTTAAAATTCATAAGGTGGATTTCCAGAGAAATCTGCGATTAAACCATGCGGATTTTCAAGATAGAATACCTCAAAAATAGGATTATCTGCTGTCTGATACTGTCCCTTAACGATAGGATTGTTCATGCATCCTCCTTTACACTCTTGTTGTCCTCAAATACTGCTTTGCCATGAAGGCGAATCCATGCGTATTCAGGGGAAGATACTGATACTTCTACTTCAGGATTTGCTAACATATCCTTGTAAACATCCTTTGTGTTGTTAGTACAGAACCAAAGCTTTCCGTCCTGCTCAAAACAGAACATGAATGGACGGCATTTTGCCTTTTCATCTCTTCCGACGGTTGCTAAATACTGAACCGGGTTTTTCTGTAAAAATTCTACTACTTTCTGCATTTTAAATTACCTCCTTGATATGTTGTAACAATGATTATTACATCTTGTAGCTATACAATATCATCAGTTTAATGTAATGTCAATAGTTACATCAAACTTTTTGTAACTTTTTCTGTTACAACTCCTTTTGAAGATTTTACATTGATTATGAAAAACGAAAAGGCTCCGGAAATTGTGATGATATAATCACTCATCCGAAGCCTTCTGTAGGCTACTCTTCCTCTGTATACACTGCAATATCTTTTTTCACATCAGCCAGTGTCATTTCTGAAAGTTTTTCCTCCATTGCCTTCTGTACTTCTAACAGTCTCTTATCAAGAACATGGTGAATATTCTTTCCTACCGGACATTTCTGATTGGGATTCTCATGAAAATGAAACAGTTCTTCATCTGGTGCACATTCCACTGCTTTATACACATCAAGGAATGTAATCTGCTCCAATGGTCTGGTAATTGTCACACCGCCTGTCCCTCTTGCAACTTCAATAAGACCAGCAGCCTTTAATTGTTGCAATATTTTACGAACAATCACCGGATTAGTTCCAATGCTTGCTGCCATAAAATCACTAGTCATCTTCTGATCCGAAAATGTATCTATACAGGCAAACATATGGATTGCCATTGTAAATCTGCTTGAAATCTGCATTATAAACACCTCTCTTTGACAGTAATCATATCAAAAAACAGATGTAATTTCAATGGTTACATTGTTGTTGAAAACTTAATATAAATACAATCAATAGTCTGCTTTAGAAAAAACAGGAAGATACTTTACAAAATCTTCCTGTTTTCTTTTTGTTTTAGTAATATCCTCGTTCCTCCCGCCAGTCTTTCACATAACATCGGATTCCGATATAGACCACGTGCACAAGAAGTAACAGTAGAATAAGGTTCATCGGAATGATTGATTTTATCCATTTTCCGAAGTAGATTGCAATAGCTGTACTCATTATCGCCATCATGATACTGATGATATCCCAGCAATATTTCCGGTAGATTTTCCCCACCTGATAACCAATCCAGACTATCGGTAATCCCGTCATGATGAATAAAATTCCCATAACAATAGCTGCGATTAGCCAGTACACAATCTCGGAAATGATACTATTTGAAATTCTATTGCTTAATTGTCCGAAAGAATCTGCACCTGTCACAAACTCTTGAAGCAGACTTACAATTCCTTTTCCTATCGTGCCGAAAAAAGTGATTAATCATCATTTTTTTGATATTTTTTCTTTTCCCCCACTGTAAAACAGCCTCTGAGCGTTTCGTTATATAGAGGGGTACACATACAGAGCAAAAAATACATGGATAATCCACCAGAAGGAATGACATCCAAGGACATTCGCAACATGAGCGAGGATGAACTCCTGGATATGGATTATTTCTTAAATGAAGACGATTTATTTGCCGATGAGGCTGGTGTAGAAGGCTTTTATATCTTCTAAACAGTGTCATCTTCTTCTCATGCCCGCCTTTGTGCAGGCTTTTTTCATTCAAAAGTTCGATAAAGATCGAACTTTCCTATAAAGGAATAAATAACGCCAGTACTGGATATCAAAAATCCCGCACCGGCGTTATTTATTAAAATATTTTGTTTTTTAATCTTCAACACTCTCTACTGAAACTTCTTTTTTCTTCCTACTTTTACCAGAAATCATCTTGTGTCCTGTATAAATAGCCATAATCATGCAAAGCAAAGAACTTGCTGCAAAGTACTTATGGCCTTCTTTTGATCCCTTATAACCTGTATAAAAAGTTCCAAGCATTGTAATCAGTGCACCGATAGACCAATATTTATGTGATTTCATTCAGATACCTCCTGCCGTTTTTCTTAATCATATACCTTTTAAAAGATATATACAAACTGAAAGTTTCTTTTTCTTGATAAATGGGGATTAGTTTTCCTTTTTTCCAATCAGCAATAACCACCTATGGTCAAAACATATTTGTCCCTCCTTGATATAGGGATTAAAACCTGTTTTATCTCCACCATTCAAATCGTATTCCATTTTATCAATAATATCTTTTTGAATATCCTCTGGTGTACTTGTCAAATCCATCCAACTTTGTAGATTTACAGGAACAAGTGTTGTTTCTTCAAGCTGAAGCTCAAAAGCATCCTCAAACAATGCTTCAAATTCTTCTCTGCTAAGTATTCTTGTATGTGAGTTATCACGCATCGTTTCAATAGCGTCATTAGTTTCACGCAATTCTTCTGTAGTCGCTACCATATCCCAAATAACAAGTTTTCCACCTTTTTTCAAAACTCGTTGCATCTCCCGAAAAGGCTTTTCAGGCTCAACAAAATGGTGCAATGAAAGTCTTGTAATCACAAGGTCAAATGTTTCATCTTCAAAAGGTAAGCATTCCGCATTCCCCGATACAAATGATATGTTCTGAATACCTTCTTGCTTTGCCAGTTTTTTTCCCTGCTCCAACATTGCTTCTGTCAAATCCAAACAAGTAATGTCCTTAACATAAGGAGCCACTGCTCTTCCACATATACAGGTTCCAGCAGCAACCTCCAATGCATGTTCATTGCCCTTTGCCTGAATACTACGAATCAAATAATCGGTATATTCTGCCTTAGACATATGATATGAAGCAAATTTCTCTGCTTGTGTACCAAATGATTTTTTCACTTCATTATAGTTATTCATAAACTTTTACCTCGCTGTAAACTTCCGATTTCACGACATCATTTCTAATACAGATTTTACCGTACTTTTTAATCTCAGTCCATCCTTTATACCCAGGCGATAGAAAAACTCTTCTGTTTCTGCTCCGCTGGCAAATATTTCATCACAGTACTTTTCTTTGAAATATGAAAGAAAAATTATCCCTTCATATAACGAAACGCTCAGAGCCTGTTTTACAGTGGTTAAAAGCAATCTTTTTGAAATTTCTGCATTTTACTTGAAATTCAGTAAAGAATCGGGTTGCCTTTACATAGTTTCCACTTTCGAAAAATGAAAAAACTTCAATTTTTTGAAAGTGGGTGGCTAAATAAAAACAATCACGAGAGTAAAATATCTCGATAGAATCATTGAACTGAATTCTCTTTTAAAATGATGGAGATATTTTTATTATGACGGAGATTGTAGAACATCGTAACATTAGATTTCTGCGTTTTTACCTGAAATTAAGTAAAGATAAAGAGCATATAGAATTGAATCCATACACTCTATGATTTCCAAAACGTGACATGCTCCCACCACTTAAATCTCTGATTTTGAAGTTGGGGCTTCTTGTTCAATGTCTCTACTGAACCAAGTATCTACAAGCTATCTTCGCGTGCCCCGCGATTCTTTTGCCCGGACACGGGCATATTTTTCTATTGTCCGGATACGGACAGTTTATGCTGTCAACATCCTTCTTGCCTCTTCACGGATGTTGATTGCTGCATTACGATCTCTATCCATTTCATTTCCACACGCACAGCGATAGACTCTTTCGGATAATTTCAGTTCTTTCTTTATCCTTCCACATTTACAGCATTTTTTACTGGAAGGAAAGAAACGGTCTACCTTTACCATTTTCTTTCCTTTCCATGCCAGTTTATAGTCTAACATTTCCCTGAACATTCCATATCCATTATCCTGTACGCTTTTTCCGAAATGCAAATGTTCTGTCGATAATGTTTCATAAATTTTTCAACAAGTTCCGCTGATTTCTTAATAATTCTCTTCGTGCACCTCAAAATAGCTCTGCGGATGATTACATACCGGGCATACCTCAGGTGCTTTTGTTCCTACCACAATATGTCCGCAGTTACGGCATTCCCATACCTTAACTTCGCTCTTTTCAAATACCTGTGCAGTTTCAATATTTTTAAGAAGTGCACGATATCTCTCCTCGTGATGCTTCTCAATCTCTCCTACAGCTCTGAATTTTGCTGCAAGTTCAGGAAAACCTTCTTCCTCAGCTGTTTTAGCAAAACCTTCATACATATCTGTCCACTCATAATTCTCGCCTTCTGCAGCTGCCACTAAATTTTCTTTTGTATCTCCTATTCCTGCTAATTCCTTGAACCACATCTTTGCATGTTCTTTTTCATTATCTGCGGTCTTTAAAAATAATGCTGACATCTGTTCATAGCCTTCCTTCTTGCTACAGAAGCAAAATAGGTATACTTATTTCTTGCCTGAGACTCCCCTGCAAATGCTTCCTGTAAATTTTTTTCTGTCTGTGTTCCTACGTATTTGTTTGCTGCCATTTCTTTTACCTCCGTTTTCACCACTACTTTTTCAAAATCTGATGCCGGATGCTTGCACAAAGGACATATAAAATCATCCGGTAATTCTTCGCCTACATATTCATATCCACAGATTCTGCAACGCCATATCGTCTGACCATCCTCCGTTTTTCCAACTGCCTGTGGCTTAGGTTTAATATTATTCTGATAATACTCGTATGTTACAGAAGGAATATCACTTAGAACTTCCATGTCAGTTATCTCGCCGATGAACATTGTATGCGAACCTAAATCTTCTGTTTTATTAACAGTTACAGAAATGTATGCATTGGTACCTTGTGTAATATAATAAATACCATTTGTACCCCTGGCACACTTTTCAAATGTTTCAAACTTATTGGTATCCCTTCCTGATTGAAAGCCAAAATGTTTAAATAATTCAAATTGTGCATTCTGATTCAGGACTGATACTGTAAACTTTCCAGTTCTTTCAATCATTTCATGCGTGTAATTTGTTTTATTAACGCAGATACTTAACTGGTTTGGTTCTGAAGCTGCCTGAATTGCTGTATTAATAATACATCCATTGTCTTTTTCGCCTTCCCTGGCAGTTAGTACAAACAATCCGTAACTCAACTTATACATTGCCTTTTTGTCCATGTTGTTTCTCCTTTTCCTTCCCCCTGCATTTCAGACAAATACCTTTAAACAAAATATCATAATCCAAAAATTCAATTCCATGAGTGTTATTAATTCTTTCCAGCAAGTTCGGTATTTCATCCATATCCACATCTGAAACATTGCCACACTTTATACACCTGACATGGTAGTGATTGTTCAATGCAAAATCAAACCGGTTCGGTCCATCCGGGACTTCAATTTTTCTTAAAGCACCTTCTTCTATCAAGATATCAAGGTTTCTATATACCGTTCCTTTTCCAATTGTAGGATATGCTTCTTTTATAAATTCATATACTTCATTTGCTGTAACATGTCTTTTCATCTCATATACAGCATTTCGTACGAGATCTTTCTGAATAGTATTTCTTCTATTTGTCATCCATTCTCCTTATTAGAACTAGTTCTTAATAAGGATTATATATCATTTTAAAGCTTTTGTCAATAAAACAGTAATGATTCTTGTTATTAGATAAAAGCTGTTCTTTACCAAGAATAACTCTTTATTTTGTTAAGATTTTTTAATAAAACACGAAAACAATTTGCTCTATCCATATAATATCTATAACTTTCAATTCTGTAAACATCGATTTGCACATCAAATCGTTTTCTTCATTCTATCACAGCTTCTATTGATCCGCCATCAATCTTTCAAACCAGGTATCCATAGCAAGGATAAACTTGCTTGCTCCTGACCATTCTTGCAGCATCTCATCCAAAGTCTTATGTTTCACATATTTCTGCACATATACCCACCAGGCAACACCACTGGCTTCTGATACAATGTCAGCTATGGTTTTACGCATGACCTCTTCAAATTCAGCAATTTCTTCTTTTGGAACAACATCATACAGTGTTGGTGCCTGATGACTTAATTTTACGCCATTTTCATTTGCATCTTTAAGCAGATTCTTAACTTTTTCTCTTGAATCCTCCGGTACTTTCATGTACTCCCACATAAATGCTACCACTTCGGACGGTGTGTCTTTTTTGATTGGTGGTAATTGTATAAAATCATTGTTTTCACTCATTTTCATATCCTCCTCACGATATAATAAAATCAATAATACGTTCTCTTGTCATGTCCAGTACAGTGTCCACAAATACTCCTGCAAACAGGATCAGATACAGAATTACACTCAGCGAAAATAGAAATACAACCTGTACCCAGTCATGATAACAGTATGCAGTCGCTATAATCAATAAAGTGAACATAAATCCAAGGATCCCTCTGACAACCGCATAAGTCTGTACTGTCATCTTCACTGCCAGGCCGATCACAAAAAGGATCAGCCATACCGGCAGTAATAATATCTTCCCAGCAAGTTTTAAAATAAACATGTGCACCTCCTATCTTACCAGTCCTGGCATATCATGGTTCACCTCTGCCTGATAATACCCGTTCATCGTTGACGGTGCATTAAACAGGGCTGCTAATAAATATTTCTTGATATTCTTCACCTTTGTGGTGTTACCACTCATACAGTGTAAGACATACTCGATATGTGAATAGGTCAGCATCAGAAATTTTTTCTTCACCAGTGATGCCGGATACCAATTGCTGGCAATCAATATCTTGTCGTTTTTACACATCACAGTTTCTACGATCAGGTTCACGATTTCATCTACCTGACGCATATCGTCATGATGGGTTACTTCCAGTGATTCATAATCAATGGTCTCTTTGACAAGGTTTTCATAAGCCTGATAATCCTCAGAGTGATTATCGCTATCAAATCTTTTCTCATCCACAGATATGATATGATTAGATTTATTATCATTCATTTCAGTATCACTAAGATTAGTATTATTAGGGTTTGAAATGTAAACTTCTTGAAGTTTGTTTTCGGGACTTCTAGAAGTTTGATTTTGGGACTTCATGAAGTTTGAATTGTAAACTTCTGTAGATTCCTCATTTTCCACAGAAGTTTGTTTTTTAAACTTCTTTAATTCCTCTCCAAATTTTTTCTCATCTGTTTTCTCAGGCATAAAGGTTTTCACGTAGATAACGTTCACCTTTCCAAATCCCTGTCTGCGTTTCTCAATCAGACCAATTCCTGTTTCGTCATCCAGTTCTCTCATGGATTTAATGGCTTTATTTCTGCCACAGTTCAGTAATTCCATGATATCTTCGATGGAAAAGTAGATATATGCTCTGTTTTTGTCGTCAAACCACTGATTCTTGATGGAAAGAGACATTCGATCCAACATCAGTCCATATAAAATTTTAGCATCGCTCGATAAATCTTTAAAATAACTGTCTGTAAATAATGCTTTTGGTATGCGGTAGAAGCTGAACTGATCAGCTTCGGTACCGTAAAAATAATTAAATGTCATTTTTTTCTCCATAATTTCCTCCTTTCATTTTCTGCTAAGAAGTCCTTTTTTTAAACTTCTTTGACTTTGTTTTCTTAGCTTTTTCTATCTTTAACAGGACTGTTCCTGCATCCATTTTTCTAATAATGATTCAATCACCTGTTCCATATCTTTGGCTGTGTAATCATCCGGAAAGTACTTTGTCAATTTCTTTTCCGAGAAAGTGAGAGACCGGGATACTTTCTTTGCCATCACACAGTTATTGAAAATTGATAACATCTGAATCTGATTGATTGGTCCATCATTTAGCTGATTTCTAAGTGCTGCAATCTGTTTTGGCTTGATAAATCCAGTGTCTCTGATATATTCGTAAATCCATTCCTGTACTTCCTTATCGATATAGGAGATATTGACAGCAACCGTAAACTGAAGCTTCTTGTTATCTACCAGATCAAGAAGTTCCGGAATAAGTTCTGTTAATCGTACAAATCTTTGAACCTGAGCTCTACTTTCCCCAACTTGCTTGCTCAAGACTTCATCAGATCTCAACTTCGTCTCATTTTGAGACAAAGTTAAATCTGTTCTAACTCCCTGTCTTTTCATTGCCTCTAGTTTCATCTTATAAGCAAATGCTTTCTCACTCGGCAACAATTCCTCTCGCTGAATGTTAGCGTCCACCATAGCCACAATGGCATCATCATCCGATAATTCTCTTACGATTGCCGGAATAGTTGTAAGTCCTGCAAGCTGTGCTGCATGCATTCTTCTGTGACCGGATACCATTTCATATTCTTCATTATCATCCATTCGAAGCAGTACCGGTGTCAGTACTCCATTGATTCTTACACTTTCAACCAGATCCTGCATCTTTTCATCATCCAGCACCTTGAACGGATGATTTTTAAACGGATGGATCTTACTAATCTCTATCTCCATTGCAGATTCTTCATTTACCACACCAAGCAGTTCATCAATGCTTGCCAGTTTAATCTTTTCGCCACTTCTATTTTTCATTTTTCAAAACCTCCTGTGTTAAGTTCTTATATGCTTCGGCAACTTTTCCTTTCGGGCAGTGCATGTAGATGCTTTTTCCCTCTGCACTGGTCTCAGCTGCTTTTACGGACATCGGAATCACATTTTCAAATACTTCTATCTGGCTTCCGTATGTTGTATGTACTCTCGATGCAATGTCCCTTGCGTAATTGGTTCTGAAATCAACCATAGTCAACAGAATGCCCTCAATCGCCAGTTTCCGGTTCAGCCTTTTCTTTACTGTAAGAATGGTCTTGATCAGCTGCTGAAGTCCTTTCACCGGCAGATATGCGGCCTGTACAGGTATCAGCACGGAATCGGAAGAGACCAGTGCATTGATTGTCATCATACCAAGACTTGGCATACAGTCGATCAGGATATAATCGTATCGGCCTCTTATCGCATCGATATATTCCTTCATGATCATTTCTCTGCTCATAACATTTCCCATCGTTACTTCCAGGGCAGAAAGCTCAATATTTGCCGGAAGTAGATCTACATTTTCCTGGTGATGTAAGATACCATCTTCCAGAGAGATTTCTTCTTCGTTAATGACATCCATCATAATCGTTGCCAGTGTGATGCGAAGATCATCCGGTTCCTCATATCCAAGACTTGCGGTTAAACTTCCCTGTGGATCCGCGTCGATCAGCAACACTTTCTTACCTTCTCTTGCCAGTCCAATGCCTACATTTACGGTTGTGGTGGTCTTTCCGACGCCACCTTTCTGGTTTACTACGGATATAACTTTACACATGATTGCTTCCTCCTTTAACTTTCCCATGATTCTTTTTTCCATAATTTCAACAGTGCCAGTATTTCCCGTTTCATCATTGCCGGTGTATAAGAATTTGGAAAATACTTGTGCAACTGCTCGTTTGTGAATGCCACTCTTGTGATCTCACCCTTTTTCACTTCACACATGATCTCTTCCATCTTTTCCAGTGACAACTGTTTTTCTTTACTCAGTTGCCGGATCCTCTGGGCCTGTGAGAGTGATGGGATTGCCTGTGCATACTCCATTGCTACAAGCAGTTCTCTTTGTTCTTTTTCACTTAATGCAGCTATCTCTACAGCCGGACAAAAAGAAATGATCTCATCATCCAGTTTCTGCAACATTTCCGGTATCAGTTTTGTCAGTGAGATATAACGCTGCACTTGTTTTGGGCTATCACCACAATCTTCACTGATGATTTCTATTGCCCGCTTTCTTGGTGTTTTGTGGTCAACTTGGCTCTTTTTTCGACCACTTTTTCTTTTTAATACGTCATTCTTCAGTTTGTAAGCAAAAGCTTTTTCACTGTAGCTGATCCGTTCTCTGTGAAGATTGGAATCTACCATGCTCAAGATGGAATCATCTTCACTTAATACCCGGATGATCACCGGTACTTTACGGTATCCCAGTTTCTCCGCAGCATGTTTTCTTCTGTGGCCGGATATGATCTCATAGTATCCATCCGGTACCGGTCTGACGATCAGCGGATTTAATATTCCATACTTTTCAATGCTTTCCTGCAGAAGAAACATTTCCTTATCATCCTTCACCTGAAACGGATGCTCTTTGAACGGTCGAAGACGCTCAATCTCAATTTCTATGATTCTTTCTTCGTTTTCTTCTGATTGTCTGTTTGGTTCAGTCATCTTGACTCCTTTCCTCCAGGATTCAGGAAATAAAAAATGCCTGCCTGGAACTTTTATAGATAGTAAAGTTCCAAACAGACATTGCTGTTTGACCATTAGCTGTAGCTAATAGAATTGAATACTGTTTCAGCTAATTCATGTTTGCAGGTTTGGGAGAGATTGTTTCTTTTCCCGCCTTTTCTCTGATTTACATCCCCGAATAAGGGGTGACAACAGAGCGGAACCCAAATGTTAGCTGAACTTCCTAAAACCCATGTTTGCAAACCGGTAATTTTGATTAGCTGTCAGCTAACAAAAATCAGATTGCGTTAGCTGGAAATTGATCATTTTGAATGGAAAATCATGTCACGAACGTGATTAGAAAATAACAAAAGCGTTCGTTGTCAGCTAATCCAGCTAACATTTTCGAACGCTTTGAAGCCCGTCGCCAAGAGGATTTGAACCTCCGACCCCTCGCTTAGGAGGCGAGTGCTCTATCCAGCTGAGCTATGACGACACATGCCGCAAACCCTTGATTTTACTGGGTTTCTGGGATTTTTCCCTTCGGCCATATATAAGATTATCAACTCTATTTCAAGTTGTCAATCTACAGATTTTTTTGATTTGGTAACATTAGAACGTTCCCCAAATTGGGGAATGCTTTGTTGTCACCTTTGGCATTATTCAGAATAGATTCGAACTGAAAGTTGTTTTTCATTTTTTCCCTTTGGGGAATGCCTCGGCTTTCTCTTAGGAGGACCCTGTTATATCCATTTAACTAACGAGACATACTATAATTTCCGGCTAAACCTAAGTTTCCACCGAAAATTATACTATACCTGGCTTCAAAAGACAAGAACTTTTACTGAAAATTGATCCGTCCCTGAAGCAATATTTCACCTTTAAACCGCCTTCCAATCTCCGGTTCTCCTGACAACTCTGCCATTGGGACACAGACATCAAAATGCAGATCATTGACATTCAATGTAAGAATATACAGCGTCTCATTTGTTTTGTCATTCACAACCATCTGCATATCCAGTATTTCTCCAAGAATCGAATACAACGTACATTCCAGTCCATAAGGCATAAAGTAGGTTGCAACAATACTTAAAACGTCTTCTTTTCCGATTCTCTGTGATACTTTTGAATATGTATCGATATCATCAAGCGTCAGACTTTCCAATGCCTGAGAATCTCCCTGTCTCGCAGCGCTGAGCAGCATCATACGATTATGTGCCTCTTCCTGCTGTGCCTGTTGGACTGCTTCATTCTTCACGATCGGAAGCAGTATTTTCCCCCGGTTAGCGAGTCCCGCAAGCGTAACACTTGTTGACCTTGTTCCCAGTGTCTGAAGCTGATATTCCTTCATATATTCCACATTATTTTGTAACTGAAATATTATGCTGACACCTACCCTGGCGTCCTCACAGACGCCAAGATAAGCCTCTTGATCTATTTTTTTCTCTACAACTACATCGGCGTAGGAGGTAATTCCACTTCCTTCAAAATACGGAAAATAATATTCTCGTTCAAATTCATCCCAGCCATTTATTTCTCCGCAGGACTTCACTCCGATTCCAATTCCGTACTCTCTTACAAACTCGCAAAAATCACAATCTTTTGTCAGCTCTGCCAACGTATGACTTGAAAAATCTTCTTCTGTTTCCTCCAAAAGCTCTCTCTCCTGCCGACGGGTTGTAATATTTGAAAATCCAATTGCTTTTAAATATTGATGCATCAAATCCTCTTCCTAGCGTGTCACAGGCTGAAGTTCTGTCTTTCCTCCCATGTATGGCTGTAATGCCTCCGGAATCTTCACAGAGCCGTCTGCCTGCAGATTGTTCTCTAAAAATGCAATCAGCATTCTTGGCGGTGCTACTACTGTATTGTTAAGTGTATGTGCAAAGTATTTACCGTTTTCACCATTCACACGGATTTTCAGACGTCTTGCCTGTGCATCTCCGAGATTTGAACAGCTTCCTACTTCAAAGTATTTTTTCTGTCTTGGAGACCATGCTTCTACGTCACAAGATTTTACTTTTAAGTCTGCCAGATCTCCTGAACAGCATTCTAATGTACGAACCGGAATATCCAATGTACGGAAGAAATCTACCGTGTTCTTCCACATAATGTCATACCATTTTTTACTTTCTTCCGGTTTACATACAACTACCATTTCCTGTTTTTCAAACTGATGAATACGATATACTCCACGTTCCTCAATTCCATGTGCACCTTTTTCTTTTCGGAAACATGGAGAATAACTTGTTAATGTCTGTGGAAGTTCGCTCTCATCCAACATCTGATCGATGAATTTACCAATCATAGAGTGTTCACTTGTTCCGATCAGATACAGATCTTCACCTTCAATTTTATACATCATTGCATCCATCTCTGCAAAGCTCATAACACCTGTTACAACGCTGCTGCGAATCATGTATGGCGGAATATAGTAAGTAAATCCTCTGTCAATCATGAAATCTCTTGCATAAGAGATTACTGCAGAATGAAGTCTTGCGATATCTCCTTTCAGATAATAAAATCCATTTCCTGCCACACGTCCGGCAGCATCAAGGTCAATTCCATCGAAGCTTTTCATGATATCTGCGTGATATGGAATCTCAAAATCAGGAACAACCGGTTCTCCGAATTTTTCAATTTCCACATTTTCACTGTCATCTTTTCCAATCGGAACAGAAGGATCAATAATGTTCGGAATTACCATCATAATCTGCAAAATACGATCTTCTACTTCTTTTTCTCTTGCAGACAGTTCTTCGATTCTTTCTGCCTCTTCAGCAACCTGTTTCTTATATCCTTCTGCTTCTTCTTTCTTTCCCTGTGCCATGCAAGCACCAATCATTTTAGAAATTTTGTTCTTATTTGCCCGCAGCGCTTCTACTTCCTGCTTAATATTTCTGTTTTCTACATCTAATTCGATTACTTCATCTACCAACGGAAGTTTCTCATCCTGAAATTTATTTTTAATGTTCTGTTTTACTACGTCTGGATTGCTTCTTAAAAATTTAATATCTAACATGTTTTTTCTCCTTTATATCTCATTCTTTAAAATCTAGCCATAAGCTTCCTGAAAAATTGCTCTGTCCAGGGATTCTTCCTCTTCTTCACACAATTCTATATAACTCTGGCCTTTAATTACTTCTTTCATATAAGTATAGCATCTTTCCTGGGTGTGCATGACATTTAAAATGAAACCATTGTCATCTCCATCTAGCAATGTCAGCGCAAAACTTAATTTATGCTCCATCCCCTCAAATGCATTATACCGCACAATACCTACTTTCTGGTAATGTTCTTTCAAATGTTGACTAATTTCTTTTAATTCATTCTCAATAGTTCCGGTTTTTTCCGCTATCTGATCTAATTCGAGGAATTTCTGGTTTATCTCTTCTTCCAAAGTTTTTCCATCTTTTCCTTTCATAAACCTGTTATAGCTGTTTTTCAACCGATTATATTTCATATTCACACTGACCGTAAAGAAAAACAGTAAAACAATCATAATGAACATTGCAAGAAACAGATACCCCGGATCAATTCCGATGCTTTCTAACATCCTGCTTTCCATATACCATACTCCCTTTTATCTAATTGTTCTTCCCTGATTGTTCTCTATTTCATCCCCATTACCATCTCGAATATACGTTCGAGGTCGTCTTGTGAATAATACTCTATTTCAATTTTTCCTTTTCCGTTACGTTTCTGGTTAACGTGTACTTTCGTTCCCATTACAGATTTCATTTTTTCTTCTAAATCACGATAAATGAAATCATTTTCAACCTCTCTTTTCGCTTTCTCCTTTTTTGGAGTTTTCAAAGATTTAATGAGTTTTTCCGTTTCACGAACACTTAATTTCTCATCAAAAATCTTGTTTGCAAGTACATATTGCTGTTCCTGATCTTCAATTGCCAACAAAGCTCTGGCATGTCCGGTTGTAATCATGTCATCAACAATCATCTGCTGAACTTTTTCATTTAATTTCAGAAGACGCATGGAGTTTGTTACTGCTGTTCTGCTCTTAGAAACTCTTTCGGCTACTTCATCCTGCTTTAAATGAAATTCTGTAAGCAATTTTTTGAAAGCCATAGCTTCTTCAATGGGATTCAAATTTTCTCTTTGGATATTCTCAATCAATGCAATCTCTACGACTTCTTGATCGGTAAATTCCTTTACAATTACCGGAACTTCTTTCAGACCAGCTATCTTTGCAGCTCTCCATCTTCTTTCTCCTGCAATGATTTCATAGTAATCATTTTTCTTCTGTACAATAAGCGGCTGCAAAACTCCAATTTGCTTAATAGAATCTGCAAGTTCTAAAAGCGAATCTTCTTCGAAATTTCTTCTCGGCTGTTCACGGTTCGGTTCAACCTTCGTAATCTTCACCATCTGTTCGCCGCTTTCGCGGATTTCAAAATCTTTCTTCTTTGCCGGAGTTTTTTCCAATTGCACAGCTTTTTCCGGAAGTTTATCATGTTTGTGATCCGGAATCAAACTATCTAATCCCTTTCCCAAACCGCCTCTTTTTACTGCCATGATTATTCTTCCTCCTCTCTTGCAATCACTTCGTCTGCCAAAAGCATATAGCTCTCTGCTCCTGTAGATTTCGGATCATATATATTGATTGGAAGTCCGTGACTTGGTGCTTCTGCAAGACGGATATTTCTAGGAATAATTGTCTTGTAAATCCTCTGTTGAAGATTGTCTTTCACATTTTCCACTACTTGTAGTGAAAGATTTGTTCTTGCATCATACATAGTAAATACAACGCCTTCCATTTCCAATAGTGGATTCAATCTTTCTCTAACAAGTTCGATTGTATGAATTAATTGGCTTAATCCTTCCAATGCATAATATTCACACTGAATAGGTACGAGAACGGTATCTGCGGTTGTCATCGCATTGATCGTCAACATACTCAGTGACGGTGGACAGTCAATAATTACAAAATCATAATTATCTCTAATCTTATTTACCTCATCGCGAATAATAAACTCTTTATTCTCCACTCCGATCAATTCAATTTCTGCTCCCGATAAATCTATATTAGTTGGAAGAACATCCAAATTTTCTAATGCTTCTTTGCAGAGTACTTCCTCGATTGTTGCCTGTCCAATGATCAGATCATAAACTGTCTTTTCTACACCATCTTTATCTATTCCGAGTCCACTTGTCATGTTTCCCTGCGGATCCATGTCAATCGCTAAAACCTTTTTCCCTTTTGCTGCAAGGCATGAAGACAAATTGATGGATGTAGTTGTTTTTCCTACGCCGCCCTTCTGATTTGCAACGGCTATTATTCTTCCCATACGATGTCACCTTTCTATATCTATACTCCTGTTTCTTTCATACCTACTTTTGCCGTAAGTGTGTTACTATATGATTATAGCATCTTTTTTCTTTAGATTCCATAGAATGTTTCACGTGAAACATTTTTTATTTACTTTTTCTTTATGTTTCATAAAGATTTTATTTGACTTTCGTTTATAAATACTGCTTTTTATAAAACGATTCATATGTCAC
>NZ_QRVX01000080.1:0-6939 GCF_003458885.1 Coprococcus sp. AF21-14LB
CATTACCAAAACAGATATGCGAACTCTTATCAAAGATACAAAGCAACTAAAATCAAAACTGAAATAATATAGTACATATCGCTGCAAAAAGAAAAACGGCTACAGTGCCCATATTTACTGGGGTTGTAGCCATTTTTTCACCTTATAACTGTCAAAGATGGGATTATAATGTAGCAATGGAAAATTGACAAGAGAATTCTCTAAATCTCTAAAAATTCTCTTGCATAGGGCTTATCTGCACTTACAGCGTATTTATCTTTATGTTTATACTGCTGCCTTTCCTTTCCATTTTCCACTTTTATAGCGCCATACAAAACAGACAGCTCGAACGACCCAGTCAAGAATCATGGCAATCCAAACGCCTAATACACCTATTCCCATATATTTTCCAATAACATAACTCATAACGATTCTACACAGCCACATGGAAATAATGGAGATCAGCATTGTAACACGAACATCTCCTGCTGCCCGGAATACTGTAGGCAGTACAAATGCCAACGGCCACAACACAATCGCAAATACTCCGTGGAATATTAATATCTGCTCTGCCACAACTGCAGTCTTTGATGACAGATTATAAGCTCTCATAATTAACGGGAGTGCCAGAATGATAATTCCAACCGTTACAATAGTCGCTGCAAATGCCAGTAAATGTAATTTCACAGTGTAATAATGAGTCTGTTCATGATCATTTGCCCCAATACACCTCGAAACTACAGTTGTTACTGCAAGAGAAATCGCCATTCCGGGAAGGATTTGGAAACTTGCTACCGCATTTGCCACCGCATTTGCCGCAATTGCATATGTGCCAAATGTAGAAACAAGACTCAACACAAGAATTTTCCCTAATTGAAACATGCTGCTTTCTAATCCATTTGGAACTCCGATATATAAGATCTTCTTGACTTTTGTCCAGTCAAATTGATAACGCAATGATTTTTTTATATGCAGCGTCAAATCTTGATTACATACAAGTATTGTAATCATAATCGCCGCAAACATTCGTGACACCAGTGTCGGAATCGCAACGCCTTCTGTACCACAGTGGAATCCATAAATTAATATTGCATTTCCGACAACATTAATCAAGTTCATCAACATAGAAACTTGCATGGAAACTTTTGAATTCCCCATTGTTCTGAAAATTGCTGCCCCTGCATTATACAATGCAATAAATGGAATTGATGCTGTTACAATTATCAAATAGGTATTTGCATATGCTGCAACTTCATCAGTAATCTCCCCAAACACTGTATTTAAAATAAAATCTTTTCCAAGATACATCAGCGCCATAATAATCACTGCACAAATTGTCACAAACCATACAAGCTGATTGGCCGCCTCACATGCATCTTCCTTCTTTTTCTGTCCGAGATACTGTCCTGCAATTACAGCTCCTCCAGTAGCCAATGCTCCGAAAATATTAATCAATAAAATCATAATACTGTCAACAAGGGAAACGCTGGAAACAGCTGCCTCCCCAACACTTGCTACCATAATAGAGTCTGCCATTCCCACAAGTACTGCCAAAAATTGTTCGACAACCAATGGGACAATCAATGCTGCTAATGCCTTATTATCAAACAGATAATGACTTCTGTCTGTTTTTACTTTTTCCCTCACGCTACCACTTCTTTCCCTGATCTCATAAAATAAAGAAACAAAGCAGGTGCCCCCACTTTGTTTAAAACTAGATACTATTTATTATATCAGCAAATGCTCTATTCTTTCAATCATTTCTTTTGTTTGTTCTGGAATTCTCCCCGTCATTTTGATGATATTCGTAGTATGCGTTGTATCAAGTTCCACTGATTTTTCGATGTGTAATTGTTCCAGCAATGTTTTTAATTCAAAAAGCTTCTCTTTTATTGGCGCTTCTACAAACATACCTTTTTTTACCATTTCTGCCAATTCAGTCATCTCAAACACTGTTAAATTCATTGTGATAATTTTGGTTGGCACAAACTGATTCAAAAGTTCTGCTGTTAACTTTGCATTTTTCTCGCCATTTCCTTCTCCTGCAATTCCATACATTATAATTGCATAAAATGGGATTTTGGCTTCATTTAGTTTTTTCCCCTGATTTGCAGCAATTTCTGACGTATGCCCTTTTTTCATCAATCGCAATACTTCGTCATTTCCTGTTTCAAAACCAACATAAAGTAATCGCAACCCTTCTGCATGAAGCTTTTGTAATTCTTCTACACTATATTTCTGCAGACTGCGAACAGATGCATACGCTGCCACACATCCACAATATGGAAAATATTTTTTTATTAATTCCAGTACACGAAACATTTTCTCAAATCCAATGGACAGTGGATCCGCACCTGTCAAAAATACTCGTTCCGTATATGTATTTCCATTCATCAACTCATGTTCTATTTCCCGCAAAGGAATCTCACTATATGTATTATCTTTATACATCGAACAAAAAGCACAACGGTTGTATGGACATCCTGTTGTAACAGGTATTAATGTTGTATGGATTTCACTTTGTGGATAATGTACACTCTGAATTTCACTCATACTCGATTCCTCCTTTAAAAAGCCTTTAGAGTAGTAATTCTTATTTTTATTATACTCCGGAAGGCCTATCTATAAAAGAGAAAATGGCTAGGAATATTAATTTTCCCAACCATTGTTAATTGTTATGTTAATGCTCCAAATGTAAATATTTTTCCCGTGTCGCCATTCCTCCCCGGATATGTCTCTCAGATTTGTTTAAGTCTAATACTGTTCGTGTCTTTTCTGCAAGTAATGGATTAATCTGCTGCAATCTTTCAGTTACGTCTTTATGCACCGTACTCTTACTAATCCCAAATTTCTTCGCCGTCTGCCGCACGGTTGCATTATTTTCTATGATGTAACTCGCAATTTCCACAGCTCTCTCTTCGATATAATCTTTCACAAATGTTCCCCTAGATACATCTTTTTACAATGTATGTAGTAAAAATAGAGATTATGTTAAAACAGTTCAAATAGGGATGACGCATCAAAAAATATATCATTCGTCAAACACAAACCCTATGTTTTTGCAAATGCATTTATAAATTAATTTGACGGTTCTTTATTTTCTTCATAATCTTTTTCAAGAACTCTCTTATTTTCCATAATTGGATTTTTCCCATTAGAGAAATCATCTTATCTATACCGAAACCCATATTCTTTTTTCAGTCTCTCATATATCTCAAACACCACCGGGCAGACTTCCACCGCATTCAGCACACTATACAGACTCTGCAATCTATCTGATTGATCCGTATAAGGATATTTTTTACAGCTCTCCGGTCTGCACTCTCCTAATTTACAGTTACCATCATCTTGCAGAAAATCGCACGGCTTATTCTTTGTCTCATATGTATCTTCTACTTCATTTTTAATCAAATACCTCTCAACAAATTGCTCTTTTGTCAAACCAAAAATTTCCGCATCTCTTTCCAAATCTTCACTCGGAATACTTCCACGATACATTTTGCAGCAATTTCTGCATCTACTGCAATCATAATTTGAAAACAATTCATCGTGAAGCCTTTTAAACTGTTCGTCTAGTTCCTTTTCATCCGCATGACCTTTTAAAAATATGCGAAATTCGAGATTCTCATTTTCTTTTTTCTTTGCTTCAAATCTCACTTTTCTCGGTGCAATCATCATTTTTCTCCTTATTTTTCTTTCAATTCTGTAATACCAAATGCAATCTCCAACAGTTCCGCCGCTACCTGATGATTTTTGATACGCATCAGATTGTCCCACACATCTTCTTTTCCCAACAAATTCATGCCGCCATGCCACACCAATTCATCATCAATAACGGCGAATCTCTCCTCCACCTCTTCTTGTGCCACAACATTGATGGCCACCTGCTGCATCTCTCGAATCAACTCATAACACATATCTACATTACTATAGATATCTTTCTCAGGTTCTGTTATAATAACTGTTACACTCACGCCTTGTTCCTGACGTTCTTTTACCAGAGATATTAACCTCTCAATCTTCTCCTGCCGGATATTCGGACTGGAAATCACGATTGATTTTTCTGCCTCTACCAAATCCTGCTCAAATTTTTCCGTATAATTGCCGGAGTCAAATATCGCATGAACATCCTGTTTGTCTTGCGAATCACTTGTCCAGATGGAAAAACCTGTTTTCTTATAGGTTCGAAGTCTCTTCCCGTACATTTTATTAAATTTTCTCATATGTGCATCAATATAATCATACACATAAACTGCTTCTTTCCCTTTATAGTCACGATTCAGTCTCCCGATATACTGTTCCAAACGTCCTCCAAAAGATACCGGTGCCGCAAGTATTAGTACATCTAATCTCGGAAAATCAAATCCTTCTCCGATCTTTTGACCGGTCGCAATCAATATAAGACTTTCTGTACGCGGAACCTGTTTTAAACGTATCTGTATTTCTGCATTTTCTTTATCTGAATTATCTCCATACAAGAGAAATACATGATCTGCCTTATCTTTTAACATGTCATGTAAAGTTTTCGCATGCTCTTTATATCGGGTTAGTATAACCGGTGTCTGATTCTGTGAAAGACTTTTCCTTACATCATTTACAATCATTTCATTTCGCATCTTGCTGGTACTAATCAAACTATAGGCTTTGTTGATATCATTTTTGCTATCCACAGTATCGACCACTCTCGTATATCTCGGAACAACATAATGCCCTATTCCCTGCTCTTCTGTCCTATCCAACGCGGTAAATCGATGTCTTAACGGCCCCAGCATCATATAGATAATCTTATCCAAATGGTCACCGCGTTTTGGCGTTGCTGATACCCCATAAACATATTTGGCATTGATTTTCTGCAATACTTCCATATATGTGTGTGATGCCGCATGATGACATTCATCGATGATTACCATTCCATAAGAATGCTTCAGATTTTGAAACTTTCCTTTGCTGTACATGGAACCAACCATTGCAACATCTACAAGCCCGGTCAATGTATTCTTGGCTCCATGCAGAATCCCGATCACACTATCTCTTTTTTTCTTTCTGCCTGTCTTTGTTTCATACTCCGGTGGGTCTTCCCTGATGTCAAGAAATTTATTCAGTTCCTCCACCCATTGATTAAGCAAATCCTTGCTTTGCAGCAAAATCAGTGTACTCACTTTTCGTTCTGCGATCAAATAACTGCACACAACTGTTTTTCCAAATGCAGTTGCCGCTTCCAACACACCGTCCGAATGCCTTAATAACTGCTCTGCTGCGAGTTCCTGCTGCAGTCGTAAATTGCCATTAAAGGAGACTCTGATTGGGCGACCGATTTCCCTTTGATCAGATATCTCAACCTGGATTCCTGCTTTCGCACATTCCTCCGAAATTCGCTCTCTTAGCCCTCGAGGTACTCGTATATATCCATCGATATCTTTTCCTAAGTAAACAGCACTGAAATTATAGTAGTTTGAATATCCTAATCTCTTATTCTTATAATACTCCGGATTATCAAAAGCTGCCAGACTGCGGATCTGATTTTGTATTCTCGGCATAAGATTCAGCGTATCGACATAAACACCATTACTGAGTACCAAATGAAGTTTGCCAACAACATCCTCTTTCATAAACTCACACTTCTTTTTCCACGGCTTTGGCCTGTTGTTTATATCGGTTTCTGCAAACTTTCCTTTGGTTTCTGCCAATTCTCCCTGCCACTTCGCCATATGCTTTTCTATATCTTCTATACTAAGTTTTTCTGCCTTATTGAGTAAAATATCCCATTGATTCGGATAGGCATTCCAGTTTTCATCTACGAATGCACTGTTTCCACTCTTGAGTGCCTTCCCTTGCAATGGCAGTGCAATCAGATTGCCAATACTATTTGCCACATCCTGTGACGGATACATACGGTCGTAGTAATGAAAAGACTTCAAGTTGACAGAAGCAGCCCCCTTATCTAACAATAAAAATCCAAAATTTCTAGCACTAGAAGCCGCTATTGCTTTTTGAAAAAATATCCATACATGAGCGCCTTTTCCTGAACGTGATCGTTCCACTAATGGTTTAATTCCGTTTATCTCACACATTTTTCTCAGCGCATCCACTTCTTTATGCCACTCTCTATCTGCATTTGCGAAATCAGTTGCTTCCGCACCTTTTTCGTGGTTATCAAAATCAAACACAATAAATCTGCATGTTCCATCCGGCAACAACGGATATATACCGATTACGTCCGAACCATCTTCTTTATATCCCAGCAGATGTGCTACGATTTTCTTCACGTCCAGTTTTGTCCATTTTTTATTTTCACACTCATCGCAAAACACCTTTTTTCCACGCTGCTTTGGACAAAGTCTTATATCCCATCTATTATCACATTGCGGAAAATAACTACCATTCTTACCGCGTCTCGCATAAACATCCTCTCTGCCCCAGAACATAGAAAAGAAGCGTATTGCCATCTTCTCTGTAATAAACTCGGGATGAACAATACGCGCCCCTTGATCAAGATCATACTCTTCTGCATTTTCTATCGTCTCTTCAAAAAGATCAATCTCCTCATATGGAATATTCTCTTTTTTCAGTTTATCTTTTAATAACCTATTCTCATATTCAAGTAATCGAACCATCTTTCTCAAAGATTCCGCATCATACGCCTCTATATTCATAACCGTCACCTACATTACTAACAAATAAGAACTCTTTGTTATATATGCATTTCTATCGTAAACACCGTCTGTTATACATAATCAATTTTTGTATTGCTCTTCCCTATCGTTCTCCTATTATTTTACTACTTCTTTACACTTACAATAATATGAAGTTATATCCCATAAATCTTTGCTGATGTGTGATAAAGAAGTAATAGAAGTGTAAAAAATTTTGCCGTTCCTATCCGGCACTTGCGCATTGTGTCGGATAGGTCGGGCGGTTATTCGGGCAAGTCCACCTTGCCAACAAAAGAATAATAAATCT
>NZ_QRVX01000081.1:0-6849 GCF_003458885.1 Coprococcus sp. AF21-14LB
GATTCCACCTCACGGTGGACACCCTTGTCATTGGCTGTATCCTTCCCACTACTAGGGCGGATTAGGGACTTTCACCCATTAGCGACGTGCGCCGCAAGGCGCACCAAAAGAGAAGCCAGATACAATCTGCATCTGACTTCCTCATCTAATTATCTGCCGCAGCAGTGTTTATATTTCTTTCCGCTTCCGCACGGACACGGATCATTTCTTCCGATCTTTTTCGGCTTTCTGATTGTTCCTGAGTTCTTCTGGATCTTATAAAGTTCTCTTTTTTTCTCCGGTGTGAAGATCTCATCCCACTGTGGAAGTTCATAGAGCCATTCTGCCTTTGCATCTACCATGTTCATGTATAACTTCTCTTTATCAAATGCAAGGCTGACAACTGTATCTTCATCCATAGTCTCAATCGGATTCTCTGTCTTCAGACTCTCGTTGATACCATCAAGGAAACCAACCATTGTCAGAACTTCTACACCATATTTTGCTGCTAATTCTTTCACAGTTCCTTTCACTTCTTCATCCGGATTAGAAAGAAGCTGCTCATAAATTCCTTTTTCTGTTAAAAAATATGCATTCCAGAACTTCTGTAATGCTGCTCTGTCCATTTCTTTTGAATATGCTATTTCATGCCATTGCTCTAATAAACTCATTTCAAAATACTCCTTTGTATATTTTCATTCTTTACTTGCATATTATATACTATTTCTTGCAGTTTTCCAAGATTCTTTATATAATATCCTTAAAAATTCTTATAAAAAGGATGATAATCATGAAAAAATTCAAAAGAATCGCAGCAGGAGCTGGTGTTCTTCTGCTTGTTGGAATGTACCTCTGTACTTTAATCTTTGCACTTCTGGATAATCCAAAGACAATGCTTATGTTCAAATTCTCGATTGCACTATCACTCATTGTCCCGGTTCTCTGCTATGGTATCGTACTCTTTACCCGGCTTTCTGACCGAAATAAACCAGATTCTTCTGATGACAATTAGACAGCTTTCATCACTCCATTGCTCAAATATAAAGTTCTGCAAGCATCAGCGCAGAACTTTTTCTGTTCTCTGCCCCTATCTGACGTTTCGTTAAATTCTCTTTTCTCTTTTTCAGGTATTCTTCAATTGATATAACACCTTTTACTGTCTGTTTCTCATTTTGCTTCATATGCTGTACCTCCTTATTTTCGAATACCGACATTATCATCTATATGACACAAAGATTAAAAATATGCCTTTTATTTTCTCTTCCCTCACTCTATATTCTGATTCTAACAATCAATTGTGACACCCTTATGACTGAACTCTAAAGTCTTTCTAATTTGTTTCTTAAAAATAATTTATAATTTTTTAGAAAACTATAAAAATCACTTGACATTCGAACAGAGCGAATTCTATATTATTAGGTATATAAAATGCCCAGAAAGGAAGTATGCTGTTATGGAACATTTATACATTCCGGATCACTACATTTCTCCACTGAATATTAGAGAAACCGAAGTTGCTATCAAAGAAGTAAAAGACCATTTTGAGCGTGCGCTTGCAAAAGCTCTTCATTTGACTCGTGTATCTGCTCCGCTTTTTGTGAATCCGAACACTGGTCTGAATGATAATCTCAACGGCGTTGAACGCCCTGTCTCCTTTGGCGTGCGCGAACAAAATGACGCTGAATTTGAGATTGTTCACTCCCTTGCTAAATGGAAGCGTCTGGCGCTAAAGCGCTATGATTTTCATTCCGGAGAAGGCCTTTACACGGATATGAATGCAATACGCCGCGATGAAGATACCGATAATATTCATTCCATTTTTGTAGATCAATGGGATTGGGAGAAAATTATTTCCCGTGAAGAGCGCAATACTGAAACACTGGAATACACTGTTCGGAAAGTTTATTCTGCCTTGAAAGATACAGAACAGTATATTTCCAGACGTTACAATTATATTGAACCGCTTCTTCCGGATGAGATTACATTTATCACATCACAGGAACTGGAAAATCTATACCCGGACTGCACAGCAAAAGAAAGAGAATACAAAATTGCCAGACAAAAGAAAGCTGTATTTATTTCCCAGATTGGCAAAGTACTTGCTTCCGGAGAAAAACATGACGGACGTGCACCAGACTATGATGACTGGGACTTAAACGGCGATATCATCGTTTACTACCCTGTACTGGATATTGCTTTAGAGCTGTCTTCTATGGGTATCCGCGTAGATGAACGTTCACTTGCCCGTCAGCTAAAGCTTTCCGGCTGTGAAGCCAGAGCAGAACTGGACTTCCAGAAAGCTCTCTTAAACGGTGAGCTTCCTTACACCGTCGGCGGCGGAATCGGACAGTCACGTATCTGCATGTTCTATCTGCGCAAGGCACATATCGGCGAAGTACAGTCTTCTGTATGGCCGGATGAAATTGCCCGGGAGGCACTGGCACATGGCATTCAACTTCTTTAGAAGAATAAGGCATCAGCAATTATAAAAATACCCTGAGCATTTCGGCAAATCCTTTTGCCTCAACGTTCAGGGTATTTTTTACTTTCTATTCCACTACGACAGCCGTTCCGCTTGCTGTAACCATCAGCATTCCATTGTCTGTACCGAGTACTTCATAGTCAATATCAACGCCTACTACTGCATTCGCTCCCCGGTCTATCGCGCGTTGCTCCAGTTCGATCAGTGCATTCTGCCTTGCCTGAACAAGTTCTTCTTCGTAACTTCCGGATCTTCCTCCAAAAAAATTGCTGAAAGACGCTGCAATATCTCTCACAAAATTCACACCGGAAATCACTTCTCCAAATACAATTCCACGATACTCAACAATTCTTCTTCCTTCTACCGATGGTGTTGTTGTAATAATCATAATTCTGTACTCCTTTCTTAACGATGGATCTGAAGTAATTTCTGCTTCAGATCTTGCTCAAGCTGATACATTTCCTGTTCTGCTTCCTTGCGCTTCTGCCTTCCTTCCTCCTGTATCTTCATCACTTCATCAAATGTCTCGATCAAGGACGCATTCGTTTGTTTCAATGTCTCCATATCTACAATTCCCCGCTCAGACTCTCTCGCCGTTTCTACAGATGCCATTTTTAATGCCTGTGCGTTCTTCTTCAGCAGCTCATTCGTCATATCTGTCACTGCGCGCTGAGCCTGAGAAGCTTTCAGCGAATCTTCCACTCCGAGGGCAATTACCATCTGGCTCTTCCATAACGGAATCGTATTGACAATTGTAGACTGAATCTTTTCTACCATCATCGTATCATTCCCCTGCACAAGACGAATCTGCGGCGCTGTCTGCATCGCGATCATCTTCGTTAATTCAAGGTCATGGATTTTCTTTTCAAATCGGTTGCAAAATGCTTCTAAATCTCTGGCTGCCTGCGCATCTTCCGGTAAATTCGTTCTTGTCGCTTTATCCAACAGCTGCTTCAGATCATTCTCACGAATCTGTACTAGCTTTTTCTTCCCAGCCACTACATACATTGTCAGCTCTTTAAAGTAAGTCAAGTTTGTCTCATACATTTTATCAAGAATTGCAATGTCTTTCATCAATTTTACTTGATGTTCTTCCAAAGCAGACGTAATCTTCTCAATATTTACTTCCGCTTTATCATATCTGGCTTTCATAACCTCCATTTTGTTAGAAGCTTTTTTAAAGAATCCAAAGAAACCTTTTTCTTTCTCTTCTTCATCAAAATTCTTCAATTCACCGATAACTCCTTCGAGCAGTGTACCGATTTCTCCCAAATCTTTTGTTCTTACATTTTCCAGCGCTGCCTCTGAAAAATCTGCCATTTTCTTCTGTGTTCCTGCACCGTACTGCAAAATCATATTTGTATTCGTAATATCAATCTGCTGAGCAAACAATTCTGCCTGCTTCTGTTCTTCTTCTGTCAGAACACTATCGTTCCATGTTTCTTCTTCTGTCTTTATAACTTCTGCCGGAGTTTCTTCTTCGGCAAATGGTTCTAACGTCAATGTAGGTGTATCTGTAAATGCTTCAAATTTCTTCTCTTCCATTTCTTATTTATTCCTTTCTGTAAAATCTTTCTTTGTCAATCCTTCTTGAGCAAGCATTGTATGCAGTACGGAGATATCTGAAGACACATCCCAGGCTGTATCCTGAAACAGACCGTCTAACATTTTCTCAAATGCTTCATTTAATGTATCCAACGTTGCTTCTATTTCTTTCTTAGAATTCTGTATTGTTTCTGTATCAACAGACTGACTCTCAAGCTCCGCATATGCCTGCAGCAATTTTACGGTTGTAGGAAGATAATATTTTAAAAGCCGGCGAATGTCATCTATCTGCTCCGGATGTTGTTCAATTCTCTCAAAAATTTTTTTCACAAGAAACTCCATTCTGGAAATCTTTCTTGAAATTTCTTCTCCCGGAATTCTGTCATTCCACCTCCGGATTTCTCCGATATAGTCCTGTCCGCTTTGAATGATCTGCTGTGCTTCTTCACTGAGTTTTTTCGCTGTCTTCTTCTCTGCTTTCTCTTGATCTAATGTCAAGTCAGCTGCTTGAACTGCCTGTTTTTGTTTCTCAAGCATAAGATACTCTTCGTATACTTTATCTGATGTCATAAAACAAGTTTTACTTCGATCAAAATGCCCTTCCCGAAACCATCCTTTTTCAATCATTTTCTGAATATCTTTTCTTATATAACCAACAGATTTTCCTGTATATGCAGCCAAATCCTCCAGATTACAGTATTGCGTATCCTGCAATTTCTGCAGATATTTTCGAAATCTGGTGATTCCTTTCATCTTTCTGCGCCCGCCTGTTACCAGACAGAAAAGCAAAAATGTAATAACACCAAGCAGTATTGCACCAATTTTAATCGCCGGATAAAACATCTCTCCAATTGCCATCAATAAAAGCAAGGACAATAAGCCAAAACCAAAAATCCCACCCAAAATTGCTCCGGGAATGACCATTCCAAGTCCACTGCTCCAGACTTTCTTATCATTGATGTACAATCTTGCTTTTTCTCTTTCTTTCTGCAATGCCAATTCTTGCTGTTCTCTCTGTTGCTTCGCGTACTTTGTCTGACGCATTATATTTCCTGTAATATTGTCGGCCGCACTGCTTACAACATTACTGATTGTCTGATTTAATTTTTGAAAATCTTGTGAACTCACCGCATTTTCCACGATATCCCGCACAGAATTTCCTATTTTTTCCCATTCTTTTTTGTCCATGCCATCTTCCTGCCACTTTCTTTTATTTGCTTCGTGTGTTTTTTTCATTATACCTTTAATACATGCAAATTACAACAAAAGAGAGTCGCTGTTCTCACAATTACAGCGACTCTCTGACTCCTATTTTAGGAGCAGGAAAATCAATTTCTTATTTAAGAATCCTCTTTCTGACAGATACGACTACAACTGCCGCTGCCAACAGCATGCACAGTACAATTACAGATATATTGGTATGATCGCCGGTCTTAGGTGCAGCTTTTTTCTTTTCCTCAGCAGCTTTCTTTTTGGCTTCCTCATCTTTCTTCTTTTTCGCTTCTGCCTCTTTCTTCTTTAGTTCTTCCTCTTTTTTCTTCAGCTCTTCTTCTTTCTTCTTTGCTTCTTCCTGCTGCTTCTTCAGCTCTTCTTCCTTCTTCTTTGCTTCTTCCTGCTGTTTCTTCAGCTCTTCTTCCTTCTTCTTTGCTTCTTCCTGCTGTTTCTTCAGTTCTTCTTCCTGCTTCTTCAACTCTTCTTCTTTTTTCTTGTCCTCTTCGCTCGTATCAGGAGTATCTTCTGCAAGAGTCATAAGTTCCAAACCACCTTTCTGAGCAAATGGTTCATTGTTTTCAAAATCCCAGCTGGATACATGATAAACAAAGTACAGATTCGTTTCTTTCACATCTTTTGGAATGATAGCTTCATATGTCACAATGACCTGTTCTCCGGATTTTATTTCTCCAACTTCGAAAGAATGATCTTTGATTTTCAACTTATCTGAAATTGTCATGCTGCCAATGCCAAGTGTTTCATTTCCATCTTCATCTTTCGCTATGTCTGCTGAAACAAATACATTCCTAAGATCTGTTTTATTCGGATTCGTAATGGTAAATACCATTTTAAACGTCTCACCACGCTTGATTGCGCTTAGATCATTCAATGCCTCCACTTTCACATCCAGTTCCAGTACTTCCGGCTGTTCTGGTTCTTCCGGTTGCTCTGGCTTCTCTGCCTCTTCCGGTTTCTCTGGCTCTTCCGGCTGCTCTGGCTGCTCCGGTTCTTCTGTTTTCTCTTCTTCAACCGCTTTTACTTTCAATTCCAGATTTGCTGCTCCGTATACTGCATCGTCTGTACCTTTCGCTATTGCATTTAGCACAATACTCTTACCTGCCAATTCTTCCGGAACAACTGCTTTCATCTGCAATTCCAGTTTTTCATGGGTTTTTAATAAGGTCACATCTGCTTCTAAAGCTGTTTCAAGCTTTCTCACTGCTTTTAGATGTTCGTTGGCTTCTAATTCTACAATCTTTACTGCATTCTCTTCACTTGTTGATGTTACAACGATTGTTGGAGATATATCTGCTTCAGAAGTATTTTCAAGCAACAGCTTCATCGCGAATGCATCTCCAATTTCTAACGCTGCAGCATCTTTTTCTTCATCTGGAAGAATTACAAGCTTAACCTGATCTGTATTTTGATCTTCTTTTGGCTGTTCTGGTTCTGCCGCATAACCGTTCATTCCAATCAGCATTGCTACAAAACAAATCCATGCAAATAGATTCTTACGTTTCTTCGTCATAACACCACCTCCAATATTACCTTTTTTGTTATAATGATTATATCATATTCCTCCTTTGCATTTGTTGATATTTTCTTAAAATTTGTATTATATATATATATAT
>NZ_QRVX01000082.1:0-6797 GCF_003458885.1 Coprococcus sp. AF21-14LB
AATATTCATCAAAATAACTTGTTATAACAAATTAATAAAAAAATCACTGGGGAGAAGATTATGGAACAAGAGTTAAAATATATCTATACCGTATATGAAAAAGGCAGTTTCTCAAAAAGCCGCCCGCGCTCTGTATCTGACACAACCGGCTCTTAGCATCGCCGTTCAGAAAGCTGAAGAAAAGATTGGAATGCCTCTCTTTGACAGAAGTCAGAAACCACTAAAACTTACACCAGCCGGAGAAGTTTATATTGAAAAAATCCGTCAGCTTTGCCAATTAGAAGACGAACTGCACCGCAAAATCGAAGACCTTGCAAAACTTAATACAGGACATGTGCGAATCGGCGCCACCAGTTTCTTCCTTTCTTACATCCTGCCTCCGATTCTGTTAGAGTATCACCGTCAATATCCGGATATCACATTGGAAATTATTGAAACCGACTCATATGAATTAAAAGAAATGTTAAAAGACCGTAAATTGGATCTGACTTTTGTCAGCCGTCCTCTGGAAGAACCATTTTACAAAAATCATTTTTCCTTCCAGGACCCTATTTTACTCGCAGTTCCTTCCGCTTTTTCTGTCAATGAACAGCTTGCTGATCACGCCCTGACTGCACATGATGTCCTTCGCCGCCGCCATCTTACCGGTTCTTGTCCGTCTATCTGTCTCTCTGCATTTGAGCATGTACCCTTCGTTCTGCTCAAATCCCGCTATGATCTTCGCAAACGGACAGACAGTCTCTTTGCAGAAGCTGAAATCACACCGGATATCTTCATGGAAGCTTCCCAGATGTCCACTCTCTATACCCTTGCAGAAGCAGGACTTGGCGCTACCTTTATCAGCGACCGGATCATCCAGAAACCCGATGAACGTGTTTTATTCTATAAAATAGACTCTTTACTGGCAGTTCGGGAAATGAACATCGTCACAAATAAAAATTGCTATATTTCTCATGCAGCTAATTTGTTTATACAGCTCATGCGGCAATATTATTCAGTATAAACTCATATAGAAAAGGCGACAGTTTTTTATTTCCTGCCGCCCTTTTCTTTACTTCTTATTATTACATTTTACACTGATCTTATTCTTACAATGAGAATTTATCTTGCATAAATCTTCACAAGTTCTACAATCATATCTGTTGCTTTATCCATACCTTCTACTGTCGCATGTTCGTAAGGTCCGTGATAACCATGTCCACCTGTTCCGAGATTCGGACATGGAAGTCCTCTGTAAGATAACTGACTTCCATCAGTACCTCCTCGGATCGGGGAAATATCTTCTGCCACATTTGCATTTTTGCATGCTTCTCTTGCATTATCAATCAGATGCATACAATCAGCAATGATACTTGACATATTGCGGTATTCATCCCGGATTGTTAATTTAACAGTTCCTTCGCCCCATTTTTCATTCATAATCTTTTCAATGTGGCACAGTGTCTTCTTTCTTGCTTCAAAAGAATTCAGATCATGATCGCGAACAATATACTGAGCCTTTGCATAGGCAACATCGCCGCTCAAACTGCACAAATGATAAAAACCTTCATAACCGGATGTGTCTCTAGGCGTTTCGCATCCCGGAAGCAGTTGGTTGATCTGTGTCGCAAGAAGCACTGCATTGATCATAACATCTTTGGAGCCGCCTGGATGCACATTAAACCCATTTACTTCAAAAGTTGCTTCACAGGCATTAAAGTTCTCATACTGGATTTCCCCTTCGCCATCTCCATCCAATGTATATGCATATTCTGCCCCAAATCTTTCAATATCAAAATGAGAAGCTCCTGTTCCTACTTCCTCATCCGGTGTAAATGCAACACTAATTTGACCATGAGGAATCTCCTCATCTCTCAGACGTTCAATCAAAGTCATAATCTCTGCAATTCCCGCCTTGTCATCTACGCCGAGAATAGTTGTTCCGTCAGATGTAATCAGTGTTCTTCCTTTCAGCGATGGAAGATGCGGAAAATCTTTTACAGAGAGCACACGACCACTATCCCCGAGTACGAGATCTTCTCCATTATAGTTTTCTGTCAGTACCGGTTTAATTTCATGATCACAGAAATCCGATACTGTATCCATATGGGCAATAAATCCGATCTTTGTTTTCTCTTCATACCCCGGAGTTGCCGGAATGATTCCGTATACAAAGCACTGCTCATCCACAGCAGCATTTTCCACACCCAATTCCTTTAACTCTTCTACGAGCATCTTTGCCAGGTCAAACTGACATGCTGAACTTGGTGTTGTTCCACTCTCTCCGTCACTTGGTGTGCGCACAACAATGTATTTCAACATTCTCTCATATGCCTTCATGTTCCTTTTCCTCCCTTATAGTTCTTTTGCCTAATTTGCACTATAGCACACCTGACAAATACTGTCAATCTTTCATCCGGAGTGTGATTTTTCATCTGCTTTCCCTCAAGAAAAGCCAGAGATAAATTTTATCTCCAGCTCTTCTCACATTTCATCTGCACTTACATGTTACTATAAAATATGTTCTTTTTTCACTGCCTTAATAAACGACGCACATGCTGCAAACATAATAAAAATAAATGGAAATGCTGCAACAAGTGATATAGTCTGAAGTGGCTTCAATCCTCCTGCCATTAAGAGTCCTACTGCCATAACTGATTGAATAATACCCCAAAGTATTTTTTTGCTATTTGGAGGATTAATCGCACCATCTGTTGATAACATTGACAGAACGTACACGCCTGAATTTGCGGAAGTAACAAAAAATGCACACAGAGAAATCATTGCCACGATAGAAAGCAAAAATCCAAGCGGATACTCCTGAAGGACAACAAACAATCCGACTTCCGGAGCTGCAACGGCTTCTTTAAGTGTTTCCAGTGCAAGAATTCCTTTTTCACCAAGATTAATTCCAAGACTTCCAAAGACAGCGCCCCAAATACAGGAAGCCAATGCCGGAACTAAAACAACACCCATAATGAATTCACGAATCGTACGTCCTTTGGAAATTCGTGCTATGAATACACCTACAAATGGTGCCCATGCAATAAACCATGCCCAATAGAATAGCCTCCAGCTTCCAAGCCAGCTATTGTCTCCATAAGCATTAATACCAAATGAATCCGGAATGAAATCTCCAATATACTGTCCAAAGCCATTCACAAAGCTATTCAGAATTTCTATTTTCGGACCCACGATAAAACATACTGCCATTAGTCCGATAGCAACATACAAATTCGTATCTGAAATTACTTTGATTCCTTTTTCTAACCCAGATACTGCGGAGCCAATGTATAATATGGAAACAACAACAATAATAATAATCTGAACTAATAAATTCGTCGGAATTCCAAACAATTCATGAAATCCTGCATTAATCTGGAGCGTACCGAGACCAAGAGATGTTACAACTCCTGCAACTGTAGCAAATACAGCCAAAATATCTACTAATTTTCCGAGCCATCCATTGGCAAGCCGCTCTCCAATCAATGGTTCTAAAATACTGCTCACCAATCCTTTTTTATTCTTTCGAAACATAAAATAGGCAAGTGCCAAACCAATGACTGCATAATTTGCCCATGGCAAAATTCCCCAATGCATAAAAAATGATTTCATTGCAAAATCTGCTGCTTCAGGAGTTCCTCCTTCCATTCCCACTGGATTCAAATAGTGTGTCAATGGTTCTGCAACACCCCAAAATACAAGACCGACTCCCATTCCACATCCAAACAGAAGACCGAACCATGTCAGATTACTGTACTCAGGTCTGGAATCATCTCCTCCGAGACGAATTTTTCCATATTTTCCGAATGCCATATACGCAACAAATACAAGAAAGACAATCATCGCCAATAGATATAACCATCCGAAATCTGTAGTCAGAAACTGGAATGCTGCATTTGATACTTTTGTAAAGCTCTCATTAAATACAACTGACCAGATAGCCATAATCGCAATCAGAACTAACGATACAATAAAAACTGTATTGCCTGTTTTTGATTTTTTCATAAGCTGCCCCCTATACTCTGAAAACAGTCTGTTCTGTAATATCCTCTCCAAGTGATTCCACTGCAACTTTTGTTCTGTGATATCTTAATTTCCATTGTTCTTCTTTCGTTGTAGCCGGATCTCCAAGTGGATACGGAATAGAAATTGTTGGAACAATTCTGTTGGATCCTACTGTTTTTGCAACTGGAATTAAATTACACATCTGGACAATCGGAAGACCTGTTTTTTCGATTTCTTTTACCATCGTTGCACCGCAACGCGTACAGGTACCTCATGTAGAAACCATAATAACGCCATCGACATTATCTTCCTGAAGATATGGAATAATTTCTCTTGCCATTCGCTGTGCTTCTGCCTGTGTTGTTCCTGTTCCAACTGTTGTATAGAAATACGGATGAAGGCTTCCAAATTCTCCTTCCTTCTCCAATTCTTTCAATACATCTACCGGAGTGATAACGTTTGGATCCGCATCTGCTGCTGCAGGATCAAATCCAGCATGAATTGTTTTATACTCTCCGCCTTTTAATTCTTTATCGCCAGAAATATCATATCTTCCCCAGCGCGTTGCAGATGCCGACTGGATATGATCCGGATTATCTACCGGCACAATTCCTCCTGTATTAAGTAATGCAATTCTTGCATGCTTCAAATCTTTGATTGCCGGTGCAATCGGAACTCGGTCCATTTTCGGAATTGGAAGCTCTGTTTCAAATGGTTCTCCATTTAATTTCTTTACAAGCATTTCTACCATACGTTCTGACGCAGGTTTTGCATCAGCTCTCCATACTTGACGGCGAATCCCCCGCGGAAAATATCCTTCCTCATCTGCACTTCCAATCTCTTCTTCATTTAAAATTTTATTGGCAAGATTTGCCATTGCTTTTACATCTGCTCTCATACGGGATGCGATATTTCCGCCGCGCAGAATATACATATCTTTCTTAAACATTTCTGCACCTGGATTTTCCTCATTAATAGATGTAATAACCGGCACTCCATATTTTTCTTTTACTGCTTTACAAATAGTACCACAAGCAACTCCATAACGTCCTGCCTGAAAAGCCGGTCCTGCCAGAAAAATATCAAATTCTTTATCTTCCAACATCTCAAGAACTTCCTTTACCGCCTGTTCAGTATTGGAACCCATATAGTTATCACCACAAATAATTGTATGTGTAATTTCTGCATCTAGTTTTTTCGCAAATTCAAGCGCTGGTCCAACTTTTCCTTCTCTTATTTCCGGAGGAAAATCAGCTTTATCCTCTCCGCCGATCTGTCCAAAGAACTGGTTAATATATATAATCGCTTTTTTCATCGTACATGCTCCTCCCTAAAATTCTTTCATTGTCTTTGTTGACCATCCACACACGCGGTCACCACAGAACATCGAGTTGTTTTCCATAATAATGGATCCATCTTCTCTGACAGAAGGTCCTAATTTCTCATCTGCTGCCCATCCACCTGATAGACCATCTCTTCCTAATGCCTCAAGTTCACCAAGTACTGTTTCCATCGGTGGCAATTCAATTAATTCTGAAACATTTCCGCATGATACGATTGCATCACATTTCTCATCCAATGTTACAAGCGGTTGAGACTGTCCGTCACGTCCTGTACATTCATTAGAAATTCCAACCGTCTTTACCCCCGCATCTTCAAGCGCTACGATACATCCTACAAAATCAGCATCCGGATTTCCATATCCTTCTTCTGCTACAACTGCTCCATCCGCACCAAGTGTATTTGCAATCTGTGCTACGAACATTGCCGCTCTTTCCTTCTGTTCTAACGCAACATTTAAGTTTGACATAATAACTCCGAGAAAATTGATTGTTTTTCCGTGCTCTTTATAAAGCGCTTTGATGTTCGGACAATTCTGGAAGTCATAGGTAGACCATTTAGATGAAACCGGCATAAAGCTCCCTGATACAAGCGCTCCATCTAACACTTCATTTGGATGCATAACTGTCGGCAGCATCCGGTTCATATCCCATCCATATACAAGATCATTGTATCCTAACTCCTCCATCTGAGACTGTGGCTGCATAACATACACGACAGATGGTAATTTCTCTATTTCCGGATTTCTCTGAATTATTTTTTCCAAATCAAAGACTTCTGTTTCCTCTGGTTCCAGTTCTTTTACACACTGCGCAATAAACTCTGCAAGTCTGTGTCCAGCTCTTCTGAGAGCGTCATTCTTCTTCTGCTGTTCCCGTTTTTCAAATTCTTCGTTTGTATCTGCTACAAGAACAACATTCAAAAGTTCACCAAAAAGCGTATATTTCTGTCCTTCTCCGCTCATATCGATAACGCCATCCTGGAAGCCTCCCCAGTGCTTCCCAACAACAAGTACACTGCAGTTCTTCAATGCATATGTTACACCTTCCCCTGCTTTTGTCAGATCACCGGTATATCCCGGGAAAGCGCCTCTTCCATCTGGGCGTACACGTGGTTCAATTGCTTCCTTTACAGGACACATTCTGATTTTATCTCCAGGTTTCGCAATATAAAGCTCTGCTTCTGTAATGCGATCATCTTCTCTAATAAAATTTAAAGCGTCTTCTTTGTTAATTGTAAGAATACCATCTTTTAATGATAATTCCTTTCCAAATACGATGTCCTTTACATAGAAATTACCAATTTCTAATCTCATCTTACTTCCTCCTTTTTTAAACCTTTATTTGGCAGTTTAGACATATTCCTTAAAATATAAGCGCGCTTATTAATCATTTTGTACACTCATATTATCACTAAGCGCGCTTATTGTCAATAATAATATGTGAATTGTATATATATAAATTTTCTAT